>NZ_JBJQJP010000005.1:0-283470 GCF_046487365.1 Escherichia sp. WS1451 | reverse complement strand
CCCACGCCACGATTTCCCCGTTAAACAAATCAAGTATCGGGGACAGGTACAGTTTTTGTCCGCCAGCCCTGAATTCGGTGATATCTGTCACCCATTTCTCACAGGGAGCTTCCGCTTTGAACTGCCGCTGAAGGATATTTTCTGCTGCGAGTCCCATATTTCCCCGGTAAGATCGGTATTTCTTCAGGCGCACAGGAGACTTCAGGCCGAGCTGTTGCATCAGTTTTCGCACCGTTTTGCCACTGAACTTAAGACCTCTTTTCTGAAGCTCACAATGGATCCGCCGGTACCCATAACATCCCCGGTGTTCATGGAAGATGGAGGCTATGAGCTGTTTCACATCAGCATACTTGTCCTTACCCTTCTGCAGTGACAGCTGGTAGTACAGCGTGCTTCTGGCCAGCCCTGCAGCCTTTAACAGGTCAGACTGGCAGTGTCCGCACCTCAGGCTCCGGATGACTTTCGTTTTTTCTCCAGCTCCTGGCGCTTTTTTTCCAGGAGATGCTCCTGCATGGCTTTCAGATATGCATTTTCTGCGCGAAGATAACGCAGCTCATTCTTCATCTCTTCCGGCGTCATGTTTGCCTCGTTTTCATGGGTATCATCAGAACGGGTCATGCTTTTCTCCTTCCAGCGCCTGATAAAGGCCTCATTACCAGATTTGCGGTAGCCTTTTATCCAGTTTTTAACCGTGTTGTGGCTGGGAATGTTAAACCGGGCAGCTACCCGGGGTAGAGACTCAGAATGCCCGAGAGCATAAAGAACCACGCAAAGTTTATCTTCAGGAGAATAGCTACGCTTGTGTCTGCAATCCAGTGCCCGAGGACCGTGAAGAAGAAAAAGATTAATCCAGTGTGAGAGGCTGGTGTGAGAAAGTTGAAAGAGTTTTGCCGTAGAAATGATGCCTGCATGACCAGCCAGGTAATGATTTACAGCGGCAAGTTTTACTTCAAATGAATGTTTCATAAACTGCACCTTCAGATGTCAGATTATGTCCAACATTTGGAGTGCAGTTCAGATGCGTCAAATCCGGCGTAATAAAATGCTTACTTAACTCCATCCGCGCTCATACGATCGCGAATATGCTGGGCGCGTTCGGCGGATGCTGGATGGTCGTCAAACATTGAGCTTTGGCGACCTTCTTCCAGTTTTGCCAGTTTTTCAAAGCTGGTGGCAAGACCTGCCGGGCTGATGCCGCGTTGGCGCAGAAGATCGTAAGAATAATCATCGGCTTCTGCTTCCTGGCGCTGGGAGAATTGCGAATTGACTAATTTCTCGCCCAGATCACCGAGTTGTGATTGCGATAAACTGCCGACAATCCCGCCCGCAGAGGCCGCAGCTACTCGTACGGCATTTGTACCAAGTGCCACCTGCATCCCTTTCTTCACATGGCCTAACGCTACGTGCCCCATCTCGTGACCGATCACCGCTTCGACTTCGTTATCTGTCATCATATCCATCAGCCCGCTATAGACGCGGATACAGCCGTTAGCCATTGCAAAGGCGTTCACATCCTTCGCCATATACACTTTGTAATTCACCGGCTGACCGTTGATATTGTTGCCTAGCGCATTGGCAATAGTTGTCAGACGTTTAGCGTATTCGCTATTGGCTGGCGCAATCGTCGCCTTGCTGTCCATCTCCTGACATGCCTGATCGCTCAGGGTTTTCACCTGCGCATCACTCAAACTGTAAGCCTGAAAAGCTTCCGCTCCTGATGAGAGCAGTCCGTTGGAGTCCATATTCTGGCAACCGGTCAGTACCGTTGCCACGCTCATTGCTACCAATAAGGCGCGAATTTTCATGTTTTCTCTTCCGCACAAGGTCAGGATTATTCTAAAAATGCGCCGTTTGCAGGTGAATCGACGCTCAGTCTCAGTATAAGGAAAAGCGCAGCGGACGGGCGAGCAGATTGCGCAACATGCGAGCATGATCCAGAGATTTCTGAAGCGGCAAAAGGATGTTCCATGTACATGACGCGCGGCTTGCGGTAAATTGTTGGCAAATTTTCCGGCGTAGCCCAAAACGCGCTGTCGTCAAGTCGTTAAGGGCGTGCCCTTCATCATCCGATCTGGAGTCAAAATGTCCTCACGTAAAGAGCTTGCCAATGCTATTCGTGCGCTGAGCATGGACGCAGTACAGAAAGCCAAATCCGGTCACCCGGGTGCCCCTATGGGTATGGCTGACATTGCCGAAGTCCTGTGGCGTGATTTCCTGAAACACAACCCGCAGAATCCGTCCTGGGCTGACCGTGACCGCTTCGTGCTGTCCAACGGCCACGGCTCCATGCTGATCTACAGCCTGCTGCACCTCACCGGTTACGATCTGCCGATGGAAGAACTGAAAAACTTCCGTCAACTGCATTCCAAAACGCCGGGCCACCCGGAAGTAGGTTATACCGCTGGTGTGGAAACCACCACCGGTCCGCTGGGTCAGGGTATTGCCAACGCAGTCGGTATGGCGATTGCAGAAAAAACGCTGGCGGCGCAGTTTAACCGTCCGGGCCACGACATTGTCGACCACTACACCTACGCCTTCATGGGTGACGGCTGCATGATGGAAGGCATCTCCCACGAAGTTTGCTCTCTGGCGGGTACGCTGAAGCTGGGTAAACTGATTGCGTTCTACGATGACAACGGTATCTCTATCGATGGTCACGTTGAAGGCTGGTTCACCGACGACACCGCAATGCGTTTCGAAGCTTACGGCTGGCACGTTATTCGCGGCATCGACGGTCATGACGCAGCATCCATCAAACGCGCAGTAGAAGAAGCGCGCGCAGTGACCGACAAACCGTCCCTGCTGATGTGCAAAACCATCATCGGTTTCGGTTCCCCGAACAAAGCCGGTACGCACGACTCCCACGGTGCGCCGCTGGGCGACGCTGAAATTGCCCTGACCCGCGAACAGCTGGGCTGGAAATATGCACCGTTCGAAATCCCGTCTGAAATCTATGCTCAGTGGGATGCGAAAGAAGCAGGCCAGGCGAAAGAATCCGCATGGAACGAGAAATTCGCTGCTTACGCGAAAGCTTATCCGCAGGAAGCCGCTGAATTTACCCGCCGTATGAAAGGCGAAATGCCGTCTGACTTCGACGCCAAAGCGAAAGAGTTCATCGCTAAACTGCAGGCTAACCCGGCGAAAATCGCCAGCCGTAAAGCGTCTCAGAATGCGATTGAAGCGTTCGGCCCGCTGTTGCCGGAATTCCTCGGCGGCTCTGCTGACCTGGCACCGTCTAACCTGACCCTGTGGTCTGGTTCTAAAGCAATCAACGAAGATGCTGCGGGTAACTACATCCACTACGGTGTTCGCGAGTTCGGTATGACCGCGATTGCTAACGGTATCTCCCTGCACGGTGGCTTCCTGCCGTACACCTCCACCTTCCTGATGTTCGTGGAATACGCACGTAACGCCGTACGTATGGCTGCGCTGATGAAACAGCGTCAGGTGATGGTTTACACCCACGACTCCATCGGTCTGGGCGAAGATGGCCCGACTCACCAGCCGGTTGAGCAGGTCGCTTCACTGCGCGTGACCCCGAACATGTCCACATGGCGTCCGTGTGACCAGGTTGAATCCGCGGTCGCGTGGAAATACGGCGTTGAGCGTCAGGACGGCCCGACTGCGCTTATCCTCTCCCGTCAGAACCTGGCGCAGCAGGAACGTACTGAAGAGCAGCTGGCAAACATCGCGCGCGGTGGTTATGTGCTGAAAGACTGTGCCGGTCAGCCGGAACTGATCTTCATCGCGACCGGTTCTGAAGTTGAACTGGCGGTTGCTGCCTACGAAAAACTGACTGCTGAAGGCGTGAAAGCGCGCGTGGTTTCCATGCCGTCTACCGACGCGTTCGACAAGCAGGATGCGGCTTACCGTGAGTCTGTACTGCCGAAAGCGGTTACTGCACGCGTTGCGGTGGAAGCGGGTATTGCTGACTACTGGTACAAGTATGTTGGCCTGAACGGTGCTATCGTCGGCATGACCACCTTCGGTGAATCTGCTCCGGCAGAGCTGCTGTTTGAAGAGTTCGGCTTCACCGTTGACAACGTTGTTGCGAAAGCAAAAGAACTGCTGTAATCGGTAAGATGCTTTGTGAGAAGGGCCGCGAAAGCGGCCCTTTTTTTACTTAGTAGAGATAAACGGAACTGTGCTGCCGGGGATCATGGTATCGGGCAGTTTACCGTCCCAACGTTCGGCAGTGGTGAGGGCTACAAGTCCGGGATTATCCCGCAGAGCTTCACCGCGCAGGCGGATCGCTTCTGCTTCAGCCGCACTTTTTAAACGAATAGTTTCAGCCTCTGCCGCGCCTCTTACGCGAATAGTTTCCGCTTCTGCTTTAGCTGCCGCCAGTTTACTGTCTGCTTCTGCCTGGGCCTGAGTTACCGCTATTTGCGCCTGGATTTTCTCTGTTTCCAGATTTTGCTTACGCGTGGCAATGGCGACTTCTGCTTTCATTCGGTCTTCAATCGACTTTTCATAAGCGTCAGAAAAATCAATATTTTCAATCTGGACCCCGTCAATTACCACTGGCCCAACAACGGCTTTGCGCATGGCATTTTGCAGATCCTGAACCAGTTTTGTACGATCCTGTACAGCGCTGATGGCGGTATATTGGCCGAAAACGTTCTCCAGTTGAGTTGGCAACTGACGGACAATCAGACGATCTTTTAATGCTTCAATGGTGTTGTAGGTGGTATAAACCGCGCCTGCTTCTGAAGGTTTAATGTGGAAGCTGACTGATACTGTCATTTGTGCCGGTTGCTGGTCGCGGCTGTAGGCCTGTAATCCCTGATAGACCACAGCCTGATTACGCGTGGAAATTTTCTCCACGCTTTCCATAAACGGGATCTTAAAACCCAGACCCGGCTCGGCAACTTTTACGATTTTTCCGTAGCGCAGCAAAATGCCGCGTTCACCTTCATTAACGGTGTAATACGAGAGAAATGGCAGCACAACCACGGCAAGCACGCCAATGGCGATAGCAAGAGATTTTTGTGGGCGAAATGAGGTTAATGAAACAGGTGCTTTCATATGAATCTTCCTTGAGTAAAGTGGGGAATATGTCACATGAGGTAAGGAGAAAATAGCCGACAGGTGAGAATTCAGAATCTATAAAGGGGTATAGCGAAAAAACGTTGCATTAAAAAAAGTATGTTTTCGGATATTCAATAAATAAATGGCGATATGCATCACAAATACAACAACAATCAAAATGTTGATTTTGTGATAAACGTAACAAATACAAAGTTGACTTTAAAAATATCAATTTCATGTTGTTGTTATTTAAGGTTTTATTATTTTTGTTCATGGGGTTTTTCTTCTCGCGTACCCAATTGCTTTCATTAAACCGCACGAGTATTTTATTTTTACCGCCGGACGGTACCCTAAAAATAAAATAAGGATAATTTATGCGGCTTATTGATTATTTTCCAGAATCATCAATCTCAGTTATACATTCAGCAAAAGATTGGCAGGAAGCTATCGATTTCTCGATGGTATCATTGCTGGATAAAAACTATATCAGCGAGAATTACATTCAGGCAATTAAAGATTCCACCATTAACAATGGCCCTTATTATATTCTCGCACCAGGCGTGGCAATGCCTCATGCGCGACCGGAATGTGGGGCGCTTAAAACCGGGATGTCTTTGACATTACTTGAACAAGGTGTTTATTTTCAGGGGAATGACGAACCAATTAAATTACTCATCGGACTCTCTGCTGCCGATGCCGATTCGCACATTGGCGCTATTCAGGCGTTAAGTGAATTACTGTGCGAAGAAGAAATACTCGAACAACTCTTAACAGCATCATCAGAAAAACAATTAGCGGACATTATCAGCCGCGGATAATTACTCTCTCCTCTACAGGATAATATTATGGAAAACAAGTCTGCTCGTGCAAAGGTCCAGGCTTTTGGGGGCTTTTTGACTGCAATGGTCATCCCCAATATTGGTGCTTTTATTGCCTGGGGTTTTATTACTGCGTTATTTATTCCCACCGGTTGGCTGCCTAACGAACATTTCGCCAAAATTGTCGGCCCGATGATTACCTATTTATTGCCCGTGATGATTGGTTCTACCGGTGGCCATTTAGTCGGCGGTAAACGCGGCGCAGTCATGGGCGGAATAGGTACTATTGGTGTGATCGTCGGCGCAGAGATCCCGATGTTCCTTGGCTCAATGATTATGGGGCCGCTCGGTGGGCTGGTCATAAAATATGTCGATAAGGCACTGGAAAAACGCATACCTGCTGGTTTTGAGATGGTTATCAATAACTTCTCATTAGGTATCGCGGGGATGCTCCTTTGTCTGCTGGGTTTTGAAGTGATCGGCCCGGCGGTGTTAATTGCCAATACTTTCGTCAAAGAGTGTATTGAGGCGCTGGTACATGCGGGTTATCTGCCTCTGCTGTCAGTCATCAATGAACCGGCGAAAGTGCTTTTCCTTAATAATGCGATCGATCAGGGCGTCTATTATCCGCTGGGAATGCAACAGGCTTCGGTTAACGGTAAATCCATCTTCTTTATGGTGGCCTCTAACCCAGGTCCGGGCCTGGGGCTGCTGCTGGCGTTTACCTTGTTTGGTAAAGGGATGAGTAAACGTTCTGCGCCCGGGGCGATGATTATTCACTTCCTCGGTGGGATCCACGAACTGTATTTCCCATATGTGCTGATGAAGCCGCTGACCATTATTGCCATGATTGCGGGTGGTATGTCTGGCACCTGGATGTTTAACTTACTGGACGGTGGTCTGGTGGCTGGCCCAAGTCCGGGGTCTATCTTTGCGTACCTGGCACTGACGCCGAAAGGCTCATTCCTGGCGACAATTGCTGGTGTTACGGTAGGTACCCTGGTGTCCTTTGCTATCACTTCGCTGATACTGAAGATGGAAAAAACGGTGGAAACGGAGAGCGAAGATGAGTTTGCTCAGTCAGCCAATGCTGTTAAGGCGATGAAACAAGAGGGTGCATTCTCGCTAAGCAGAGTTAAGCGTATCGCCTTTGTTTGCGATGCGGGGATGGGCTCCAGTGCGATGGGCGCGACGACCTTCCGTAAACGCCTGGAAAAAGCGGGGCTGCCAATTGAAGTAAAACATTATGCGATAGAAAACGTGCCTGCGGATGCGGATGCGGATATCGTCGTTACTCATGCCAGTCTGGAAGGGCGCGTGAAACGTGTGACGGATAAATCACTGATATTGATTAATAACTATATTGGCGATCCAAAACTCGACACTTTATTTAATCAATTAACCGCCGAACATAAACACTGATTACAGAGGTAAAAATGAAAACCAAAGTTGCTGCTATTTATGGCAAGCGGGATGTCCGTCTGCGCGAATTTGAACTGCCAGAAATTACCGATAATGAACTGCTGGTGAGTGTAATTTCTGACAGCGTCTGTTTATCCACCTGGAAAGCGGCGTTACTCGGTAGTGAACATAAACGCGTACCCGACGATTTAGAAAATCATCCGGTCATTACCGGGCATGAATGTGCCGGGGTTATTGTCGAAGTGGGTAAAAATCTCACTGGCAAATATAAAAAAGGCCAGCGTTTTGTATTGCAACCGGCGATGGGGTTACCAAGCGGATATTCAGCGGGCTACAGCTACGAATATTTTGGCGGTAACGCCACCTATATGATTATTCCCGAAATCGCCATTAATTTGGGCTGCGTATTACCGTATCACGGCTCTTATTTTGCTGCGGCGTCGCTGGCAGAGCCTATGTGCTGCATTATTGGCGCTTATCATGCCAATTATCACACCACGCAATATGTTTATGAGCATCGCATGGGCGTCAAACCTGGCGGCAATATTGCACTGCTGGCGTGTGCTGGCCCAATGGGCATTGGCGCTATCGATTACGCCATTAACGGCGGCATACAACCGTCGCGGGTGGTGGTGGTCGATATCGACGACAAACGCCTGGCGCAGGTACAGAAGCTGCTGCCGGTGGAGCTGGCGGCCAGCAAAGGCATTGAGCTGATATATGTGAATACCAAAGGAATGGCCGATCCGGTACAGAAGCTGCGGGCGCTGACAGGAGATGCCGGGTTCGATGACATTTTTGTTTATGCGGCGGTGCCTTCAGTCGTCGAGATGGCTGATGAATTACTGGCGGAAGATGGCTGCCTGAACTTCTTTGCCGGGCCAACGGATAAAAACTTCAAAGTGCCGTTTAATTTCTACAACGTCCATTACAACAGTACGCACGTTGTCGGCACGTCCGGCGGTTCCACGGACGACATGAAAGAGGCGATTGCCCTTAGCGCCACGGGACAGTTACAGCCGTCGTTTATGGTGACCCATATTGGTGGCCTTGATGCGGTGCCAGAAACCGTGCTCAATCTGCCGGATATCCCTGGCGGAAAAAAACTCATTTATAACGGCGTGACCATGCCGCTCACTGCCATTGCCGATTTTGCCGAAAAAGGCAAAACCGATCCGCTGTTTAAAGAGCTGGCGCGGCTGGTTGAGGAAACGCACGGCATCTGGAATGAGCAGGCCGAGAAATATCTGCTGGCGCAATTTGGCGTTGATATCGGGGAGGCCGCGCAATGATGTCCCTGGCGTGGCCATTATTTCGCGTTACGGAACAGGCAGCGTTGGCTGCCTGGCCGCAAACCGGATGTGGCGACAAAAACAAAATTGATGGCCTCGCGGTCACCGCGATGCGCCAGGCATTAAACGACGTCGCTTTTCGTGGGCGTGTGGTTATCGGCGAGGGGGAAATTGACCACGCGCCGATGCTGTGGATTGGCGAAGAGGTGGGCAAAGGCGATGGGCCAGAAGTCGATATCGCGGTTGATCCGATTGAAGGCACCAGGATGGTGGCGATGGGACAGAGCAATGCGCTGGCAGTCATGGCCTTCGCCCCACGAGGCAGCCTGCTACACGCTCCCGATATGTATATGAAAAAACTGGTTGTTAATCGGCTGGCGGCGGGCGCGATTGATCTGTCTTTGCCCCTGGTGGACAACCTGCGCAACGTGGCGAAAGCGTTAGGCAAACCGCTGGACAAGCTGCGCATGGTTACGCTGGATAAACCGCGCCTGAGTGCCGCGATTGAAGAAGCAACACAGCTGGGCGTGAAGGTTTTCGCTCTGCCGGATGGCGATGTCGCCGCCAGCGTGCTGACCTGCTGGCAGGATAATCCTTACGATGTGATGTACACCATCGGCGGTGCGCCAGAAGGCGTGATTTCTGCCTGTGCCGTTAAAGCATTAGGCGGGGATATGCAGGCCCAGCTGATTGACTTTTGTCAGGCTAAAGGGGATTACACGGAAAATCGGCAGATTGCAGAGCAGGAGCGCAAGCGTTGCAAGGCAATGGGCGTTGACGTTAACCGTGTGTACTCGCTCGATGAACTGGTGAGGGGGAACGATATCCTCTTTAGCGCTACGGGCGTGACGGGTGGCGAGTTGGTGAACGGTATCCAACAGACGGCGAATGGGGTGCGGACGCAGACATTACTGATCGGCGGCGCGGACCAAACGTGTAATATAATAGACTCCCTGCATTGATGGTGATCTATCGGAAGACCAATGGCGACGCTGACAGAAGATGATGTGCTTGAGCAACTGGACGCACAGGACAATTTATTTTCATTTATGAAAACTGCGCATTCTATTTTGCTCCAGGGGATACGCCAGTTTCTGCCGTCGCTGTTTGTCGATAACGATGAAGAGATCGTCGAATATGCAGTGAAGCCGTTACTCGCCCAAAGCGGCCCGCTTGACGATATTGATGTTGCACTGCGTTTGATTTATGCGCTGGGGAAAATGGATAAATGGCTGTACGCCGATATCACGCATTTTTCCCAGTTCTGGCATTACCTGAACGAACAGGATGAAACGCCCGGATTTGCCGATGACATGACCTGGGATTTTATCAGCAACGTCAATAGCATAACCCGCAATGCGACGCTCTATGACGCATTGAAAGCGATGAAGTTCGCCGATTTCGCCGTCTGGTCAGAGGCGCGTTTTAGCGGGATGGTCAAAACGGCGCTGACGCTGGCAGTAACGACCACCTTAAAGGAATTAACGCCGTGAAAATTGAATTAACGGTGAATGGGCTGAAGATACAGGCACAGTACCAGAACGAAGAGATTGAAAATGTACATAAACCGTTGCTGCACATGTTGGCGGCCTTACAGACGGTAAATCCGCAGCGGCGTACGGTGGTTTTTCTTTGCGCTCCGCCGGGGACGGGTAAATCTACCCTAACCACCTTCTGGGAATATATCGCGCAACAAGACCCGGAACTGCCCGCTATTCAGACGCTACCGATGGATGGTTTTCACCATTACAATAGCTGGCTGGATGCGCATCAATTGCGCCCCTTCAAAGGCGCACCAGAGACATTTGACGTTGCGAAACTGGCGGAAAATCTGCGCCAGGTCGTGGAAGGGGATTGTACGTGGCCGCAGTACGATCGACAAAAGCATGATCCTGTTGAAGATGCGTTGCACGTTACCGCACCACTCGTCATCGTCGAAGGAAACTGGTTGTTGCTGGACGACGAGAAGTGGTGCCAGCTTGCGCAATTTTGTGATTTCTCGATCTTTATCAACGCGCCAGCTACTGCGTTGCGGGAGCGTCTGGTGGGGCGCAAGCTGGCGGGAGGGTTATCGCTGGCAGACGCAGAAGCCTTTTATGACCGTACCGATGGGCCGAATGTTCGCCGGGTGCTGGAAGAGAGTCTGCCTGCAAATTTGACCTTAATGATGACCGCTACGGGTGAATATCGTCTGGTGGATTAACGTTCCTGATTACACCATCTTCCAGTCGCACCACACGAGAGAAATGACGCCGGGTAAATGCGGCGTCATGACTGATTGCTACGACGCTCGTGCCTCGCTGGCGGCACTTTTCCAGCCAACTTTCAAACACGCTCATCCAATTTTCGTCAAAATCCCGACTCGGCTCGTCCAGCAGCAATAGCGGAGGAGAGAGTGCTTCCAGGCAGGCGACGGCGACCATCCGTCGCTGCGCACTATGCAGATCCAGCGGATGCGCGCTGGCAGTGTCTGCTAACTGACAGCATTGCAGGGCAGCATTGGTACGTTGAGTGATTTCATCCGCCGGGCATTTTTGCAGTTTCAAACCAAATGCGATCTCGTCGGCGACGGTGCTGTGAAAAAGCTGGTTTTCCGCTTCCTGAAACAGTACGCCAATCTTTGCTGCACGTTGGCGGTTTTTCAGGTTTTTCATCGCCTGTTGTTGCAGCATAACCGTACCGGTTGTGGGCGTAAGAAGACCTGCCATTACTCGTAACAGCGTCGATTTTCCCGCGCCATTGTCGCCGGTCAGCGCCAACCATTCACCTTGTTTGAGTTGCAGAGAAATGTTGCAAAGACAATCCGTTGCCGCGCCAGGCCAGCGATAAGTTATCTGATTTAACGTTAACATAGTGGCTGGAGCGCTCCGTTTTGCAATTGCCACGCTTGCTGGCAGTAGTTCAGGAAAGGTGTGCGATGACGTTCAAAAAGAATAATCAGCGAACCACGTTCAGACGCCCAGTGTTGTAAGCGCTGCAACAGCATTTCGCTGGCCTGCGGCGTCAGGCGGCTAAAGGCTTCATCAAGAATTAAGAGTTTTGGCTGCATCGCGATGGCGCAGGCGATGACCACGCGCTGTGTCTCTCCACCGGAGAGTGTTGCCGGGTGACGATGGCGCAACGGCTGACACTCGGTCAGAGTCAAAGCGGCATCAATCCGCGCCATAATCTCTTCTTCAGCAAGACACAGATTTTCTGGCCCAAAGGCAACTTCTTCTTCCACGCTAAAGGTACAGCCGGAGAGCTGCAAATAGGGCGATTGCTGAACGAGCTGGATGGTGGCGGATTGTTCATTAAGCGGGATATGCCCAATGGGCGTACCGAGAAGCGTCCCCGTGCCGGTTATCTCTCCTGGCAGAAAGTCCGGATACCAGCCTGCCATCAGTTGCGCCAGCGTACTTTTGCCACTGCCGTTGTCACCAAAGATGGCGACTATCCCCGGTTTGACATAGTGAAAGTCATAACAGAACGGAGGATGCGTTGAGTGTGTCGGGCAATAGCTAAACTGTTCTAACGTAACCATATCCACGCTCCGAATTCAGCCAGCATTAGCAAGATCATGGCGTAACGTGCTACGCGTTGTAGGGGGCTATCGGCTGGTGCCCATAACGTAGTGCGCCTATTGTTGATTCGAAATGCCCGCATATCCAGCGCCGCACCACGGATAGCCAGATCGTTTAGCGCATTGTGTGTTAGCGGAATAATTAGCGCGGGCATAGCACGTAAACGCTGATACCAGCCCTCATCAAGCGGCACGCCGCGGGCGCGCTGCGCTTCATGAATAATCGCTAATTGCCGTTTTAACTGCTCAACGACCAACAACGGCCCGGCGAACAGATAAGCGACGCCCGGCGGCAGGCGAGAAGCAAACAAAGCGCGGATAAAACGTTGCACTGGGACGTACTGCATCCACAACTGCGAGGTTGAAACAATCGCCAGAATCCGCAACCAGAGCGTAATAGCATGCGTCCACCGTTCTGGCGAGCGTGGCGTGCCGCTTAGCCATTCTGTCAGCCAGCCACCGTGCACCAGCCACAGTCCAGCCCCCAGCGAGAACATCAGCCAGACGACATATTTTGCCCGCCGCCGCGTGGCCTTTAGCGCAATAAGGCAGAAAAAGGTCGCCGCGCTATAGACTGGCAATATTGTCTGTGTGGGCAGGATAAGCGTGGTGCAGGCCGCCAGCGCCCACAGCGTTAAGGATGTAAACGGATGCATTTAGCGCACGGCAGCCATTGCCGGAAAATGGCGCGTGGTGCGAATCGGCAGCTGACGCAGTAGAAGCCAGACAATCACCGCTGTAAGAATTTTATCGACCAGGTTCGCGCCTATCACCGTAATCGCCACCGACTCCACCAGGTTTTGCCCCATCGAGTGCATCCAGGCAACGAACAAATCGGCTCCGCTTCCTGTCACGCCGCCGAACAGCGCAGTACGCAGCGGTACAGCGACGACCGTTACCGCAAGCGTAATAATCACGCCGCTAACAACGACTTTTGGCAGGGTGCGAAACCAACCCGTTCGCGCCAGCCAACCGGCGACCAGGCCGATGACCATCGCCACGGGCGCAAATGCGGCGGCGATCGGGTCGGTCAGCAATCCCCAGAGTAAATTGGTCAGTAAGCCGGTCAGCATCCCGATCACCGGACCAAGCAGTACCGCGCTAATAAGTGTGCCGACGGAGTCGAGAAATATAGGTAATTTGACCATGCTGGCCAGTTGCCCGCCGATCATATTGATGGCGATAGAGATAACGATTAACACCAGCGCCTGACTGGAGAAGTGGCGACGCGCCATAAGAAAACCTCTCTGAAAATAGTTAGTTAACGGGGGAAATATGCAACTCGTCGTAACCAGAAAGCGCGCAAGGCTGGCGGCTAAACGCCAGTTCCTCAAGGCAGCCGATCACCAGTTCAAGCGTGGTCCGCACGGTACAGCCGGGCATCATATGACCGCCAAGCATCGTGCCGTGTGGATCGGAAACGCAGAGATGAAGATGTTCACCACTCTGTTCCAGCGTGCCGTTCAATGCGATGACTTCGAACTTACCGCTTAGTAGGGCAGTGTTTTCTTGCCCGGCATAGCGTAAGGCGACGTCAGTCAGACTGCCGGTACAACCTGCAATCCACGCGGCGTGAAGTTGTTGTTGCTGCGCGAAGGCGCGTAATTGGGAGAGAACTTCCTGCCCGGGGAGCAGGCGCAGCGCGTAAAAACGTGCGGAGGAAGAATATGGGTAGGGCAATGTCATCATTGGAGTACTCCGAAACTCGGACGTATTGCGGATAATATCGACGCTGCATCAGTCATATTCTGATATAAGTCAGGGTTTGTGACGGCACAACGAAAAGATTTTGCTACGCTTATTCGTGATTCTGCAAAGTGGAATAAATTCCACAGGGGCGGGGCTGAAAACGTGACGTAAGTCAGATAATTGTCTTCTTTGACTGGACAAACATTCCTTTTATTCCATGTTTCGCTTATCCTAGCTGAAGCGTTTCAGTCGATTAAATGTTCGACAATTAACCAATCAGTCGCAGTTTGCGACAGGTAAGGTTTCCCCGGACGATTTGCTGGATTACTCTGTCTGGCAAATTTGCTCAGGGAAAACCTTGCAGGAGATCTATGACCGTACGCGTAGCGATAAATGGCTTCGGTCGCATCGGGCGTAATGTGGTTCGTGCTTTGTATGAATCCGGACGCCGGGCGGAAATTACCGTGGTGGCAATCAACGAACTGGCGGATGCTGCGGGCATGGCGCATTTGTTGAAATATGACACCAGCCATGGCCGTTTTGCATGGGAAGTACGACAGGAACGCGATCAACTTTTTGTTGGTGATGACGCCATCCGCGTATTGCATGAACGTTCACTGCAATCGCTCCCCTGGCGTGAACTTGGCGTTGATGTAGTCCTCGACTGCACCGGCGTATATGGCTCCCGTGAGCATGGCGAAGCGCATATTGCCGCCGGGGCCAAAAAAGTGCTCTTTTCACATCCTGGCAGTAACGATCTCGACGCGACCGTTGTTTACGGCGTCAATCAGGATCAACTTCGTGCGGAACACCGCATCGTTTCTAACGCTTCCTGTACCACGAATTGCATAATTCCCGTCATCAAATTGTTAGATGATGCGTACGGTATTGAGTCCGGCACTGTGACCACAATTCACTCCGCCATGCACGATCAACAGGTTATTGATGCATACCATCCTGACCTGCGTCGCACCCGGGCAGCCAGCCAGTCGATCATTCCGGTCGATACTAAACTGGCCGCCGGTATCACACGATTTTTTCCGCAATTTAACGATCGCTTTGAAGCGATTGCGGTACGTGTGCCAACCATAAATGTGACGGCAATCGATTTAAGCGTGACGGTGAAGAAACCTGTAAAAGCCAATGAAGTCAACCTGTTGCTGCAAAAAGCAGCACAAGGTGCATTTCATGGTATAGTTGACTATACGGAATTGCCGTTGGTCTCTGTAGATTTTAACCACGATCCGCACAGTGCCATTGTCGATGGCACCCAAACCCGGGTCAGTGGCGCACACCTGATCAAAACGTTGGTCTGGTGCGATAACGAATGGGGCTTTGCTAACCGAATGCTCGACACGACGTTAGCTATGGCTACTGTTGCTTTCAGGTAAGACGCAAGCAGCGTCTGCAAAACTTTTAGAATCAACGAGAGGATTCACCATGTCTGTAATTAAGATGACCGATCTGGATCTTGCTGGGAAACGTGTATTTATCCGTGCGGATCTGAACGTACCAGTAAAAGACGGGAAAGTAACCAGCGACGCGCGTATCCGTGCTTCTCTGCCGACCATCGAACTGGCCCTGAAACAAGGCGCAAAAGTGATGGTAACTTCCCACCTGGGTCGTCCTACCGAAGGCGAGTACAACGAAGAATTCTCTCTGCTGCCGGTTGTTAACTACCTGAAAGACAAACTGTCTAACCCGGTTCGTCTGGTTAAAGATTACCTCGACGGCGTTGACGTTGCTGAAGGTGAACTGGTTGTTCTGGAAAACGTTCGCTTCAACAAAGGCGAGAAGAAAGACGACGAAACCCTGTCCAAAAAATACGCTGCACTGTGTGACGTGTTCGTAATGGACGCATTCGGTACTGCTCACCGCGCGCAGGCTTCTACTCACGGTATCGGTAAATTCGCTGACGTTGCGTGCGCAGGCCCGCTGCTGGCAGCTGAACTGGACGCGCTGGGTAAAGCACTGAAAGAACCTGCTCGCCCGATGGTGGCTATCGTTGGTGGTTCTAAAGTATCTACCAAACTGACCGTTCTGGACTCCCTGTCTAAAATCGCTGACCAGCTGATTGTTGGTGGTGGTATCGCTAACACCTTTATCGCGGCACAAGGCCACGATGTGGGTAAATCCCTGTACGAAGCTGATCTGGTTGACGAAGCAAAACGTCTGCTGACCACCTGCAACATCCCGGTTCCGTCTGATGTTCGTGTAGCAACTGAGTTCTCTGAAACTGCACCGGCTACCCTGAAATCTGTTAACGATGTGAAAGCTGACGAGCAGATCCTGGATATCGGTGATGCTTCCGCTCAGGAACTGGCTGAAATCCTGAAGAATGCGAAAACCATTCTGTGGAACGGTCCGGTTGGCGTGTTCGAATTCCCGAACTTCCGCAAAGGTACTGAAATCGTGGCTAACGCTATCGCAGACAGCGAAGCGTTCTCCATCGCTGGCGGCGGCGACACTCTGGCAGCAATCGACCTGTTCGGCATTGCTGACAAAATCTCCTACATCTCCACTGGCGGCGGCGCATTCCTCGAATTCGTGGAAGGTAAAGTACTGCCTGCAGTAGCGATGCTCGAAGAGCGCGCTAAGAAGTAAAAAATCACAGGGCAGGGAAACCTGCCCTTGTTGCAGCGCGCTTTTAAAGCACGCACTTTTTCATACTCTAAATAATTCGAGTTGCAGGAAGGCGACAAGAGAGTGAATCCCATGAGCTTACATAAGTAAGTGACTGGGGTGAGCGAACGCAGACGCAGCACATGCAACTTGAAGTATGACGAGTATAAGGCCCGACGATACAGGACAAGAGACATGTCTAAGATTTTTGATTTCGTAAAACCTGGCGTAATCACTGGTGATGACGTACAGAAAGTTTTCCAGGTAGCAAAAGAAAACAACTTCGCACTGCCAGCAGTAAACTGCGTCGGTACTGACTCCATCAACGCCGTGCTGGAAACCGCTGCTAAAGTTAAAGCGCCGGTTATCGTTCAGTTCTCCAACGGTGGTGCTTCCTTTATCGCTGGTAAAGGCGTGAAATCTGACGTTCCGCAGGGTGCTGCTATCCTGGGCGCGATCTCTGGTGCGCATCACGTTCACCAGATGGCTGAACATTATGGTGTTCCGGTTATCCTGCACACCGACCACTGCGCGAAGAAACTGCTGCCGTGGATCGACGGTCTGCTGGACGCGGGTGAAAAACACTTCGCAGCTACCGGCAAGCCGCTGTTCTCTTCTCACATGATCGACCTGTCTGAAGAATCTCTGCAAGAGAACATCGAAATCTGCTCTAAATACCTGGAGCGCATGTCCAAAATCGGCATGACTCTGGAAATCGAACTGGGTTGCACCGGTGGTGAAGAAGACGGCGTGGACAACAGCCACATGGACGCTTCTGCACTGTACACCCAGCCGGAAGACGTTGATTATGCGTATACCGAGCTGAGCAAAATCAGCCCGCGTTTCACCATCGCTGCCTCCTTCGGTAACGTACACGGTGTTTACAAGCCGGGTAACGTGGTTCTGACTCCGACCATCCTGCGCGACTCTCAGGAATATGTTTCTAAGAAACACAACCTGCCGCACAACAGCCTGAACTTCGTATTCCACGGTGGTTCCGGTTCTACTGCTCAGGAAATCAAAGACTCCGTAAGCTACGGCGTAGTGAAAATGAACATCGATACCGATACCCAATGGGCAACCTGGGAAGGCGTTCTGAACTACTACAAAGCGAACGAAGCTTACCTGCAGGGTCAGCTGGGTAACCCGAAAGGCGAAGATCAGCCGAACAAGAAATACTACGATCCGCGCGTATGGCTGCGTGCCGGTCAGACTTCGATGATCGCTCGTCTGGAAAAAGCATTCCAGGAACTGAACGCGATCGACGTTCTGTAAGTCATTCCTTTCTGCTTATCTCAAGGCCCGCTCTGCGGGTCTTTTTTTCGCCAAAAGCAAGGTGATACAGATGAGAAATCTGTGATCTATTTGGCAAAATTATGCTTTATTGTTTACCCTTGTCAGACTGCCCGTCATAAGGCGGCGGAGTGTATTTCTCCATTTTGAGTCAGTTGAAAAGGAATATTGAATGGAAGATTTGAATGTTGTCGATAGCATAAACGGCGCGGGAAGCTGGCTGGTGGCTAACCAGGCGCTGCTGCTAAGTTATGCAGTAAACATCGTGGCGGCACTCGCGATCATCATCGTTGGTTTGATTATCGCGCGGATGATTTCCAACGCGGTGAATCGCCTGATGATCTCCCGTAAAATCGATGCCACTGTTGCTGATTTTCTCTCTGCATTAGTCCGTTACGGTATTATCGCCTTTACGCTAATCGCTGCACTGGGCCGCGTGGGCGTACAAACAGCGTCAGTCATTGCTGTACTCGGTGCCGCAGGCTTAGCGGTTGGTCTGGCTTTGCAGGGGTCACTTTCTAACCTGGCCGCTGGCGTGTTACTTGTCATGTTCCGCCCGTTCCGTGCCGGAGAATATGTTGACCTCGGCGGCGTAGCCGGTACTGTGCTGAGTGTGCAGATTTTCTCCACCACCATGCGTACTGCAGACGGTAAAATTATCGTTATTCCGAACGGTAAAATTATTGCCGGAAATATTATTAACTTCTCTCGCGAGCCAGTTCGCCGTAACGAATTTATTATTGGCGTGGCGTATGATTCCGATATCGATCAGGTTAAGCAGATCCTGACCAATATTATCCAGTCTGAAGATCGCATTTTGAAAGATCGCGAAATGACTGTGCGCCTGAACGAACTTGGTGCATCGTCGATTAATTTCGTGGTCCGCGTCTGGAGCAACAGCGGCGATCTGCAAAACGTGTACTGGGATGTGCTGGAGCGTATTAAACGTGAATTTGATGCCGCCGGTATCAGCTTCCCGTACCCGCAAATGGATGTGAACTTTAAGCGGGTGAAAGAAGACAAAGCTGTGTAATCAACGCTGAGGCCAGATAATACTCTCTGGCCTCTCTCTTATTAGTTTTTCTGATTGCCAATTAATATTATCAATTTCCGCTAATAACAATCCCGCGATATAGTCTCTGCATCAGATACTTAATTCGGAATATCCAACGTGTTTTCTTATTACTTTCAAGGTCTTGCGCTTGGCGCAGCTATGATCCTACCGCTCGGTCCACAAAATGCTTTTGTGATGAATCAGGGCATTCGTCGTCAGTACCACATTATGATTGCCTTACTTTGCGCTATCAGCGATTTGGTCCTGATTTGCGCCGGGATTTTTGGTGGCAGCGCGTTATTGATGCAGTCGCCGTGGTTGCTGGCGCTGGTCACCTGGGGCGGCGTAGCCTTCTTGCTGTGGTATGGTTTTGGCGCTTTTAAAACAGCGATGAGCAGCAATATTGAGTTAGCCAGTGCCGAAGTCCTGAAGCAAGGCAGATGGAAAATTATCGCCACCATGCTGGCAGTGACCTGGCTGAATCCGCATGTTTACCTGGATACTTTTGTTGTACTGGGCAGCCTTGGCGGGCAACTTGATGTGGAACCAAAACGTTGGTTTGCGCTCGGGACAATTAGCGCCTCTTTCCTGTGGTTCTTTGGTCTGGCTCTTCTCGCAGCCTGGCTGGCACCGCGCCTGCGCACGGCAAAATCACAACGCATTATCAATCTGGTAGTGGGATGTGTTATGTGGTTTATTGCCTTGCAGCTGGCGAGAGACGGTATTGCTCATGCACAAGCCTTGTTCAGTTAGGCGCTATCTGATGGAAAAATAAAACAGAGGCGCTAAGCTTGCCTCCAGAGGTCCTGAATTTTAGGCAAGTCAATTAACACGGAGAGACTAACGTGAAGTTCAAAGTTATCGCCCTGGCGGCATTAATGGGTATTAGCGGGATGGCAGCGCAGGCTAACGAATTGCCGGATGGACCGCATATTGTCACCTCCGGTACGGCAAGCGTGGATGCGGTGCCAGACATTGCCACTCTTGCGATTGAAGTCAACGTGGCCGCGAAGGATGCCGCTACTGCCAAGAAACAGGCGGATGAGCGCGTCGCACAATACATTTCCTTCCTTGAACTCAATCAGATCGCGAAAAAAGATATCAGCTCAGCGAACTTACGCACCCAGCCAGATTATGATTATCAGGATGGTAAAAGTATCCTGAAAGGCTACCGTGCTGTGAGAACGGTGGAAGTCACGCTCCGTCAGTTAGACAAACTGAATTCCTTGCTGGATGGCGCGCTGAAGGCGGGTCTTAACGAAATTCGTTCTGTGTCGCTGGGCGTGGCGCAGCCGGATGCCTATAAAGACAAAGCGCGTAAGGCAGCGATTGATAACGCGATTCATCAGGCGCAGGAACTGGCGAACGGCTTTCATCGTAAACTGGGGCCGGTATATAGCGTGCGCTACCATGTTTCCAACTATCAGCCCAGCCCAATGGTGCGGATGATGAAAGCCGATGCCGCGCCGGTGTCCGCCCAGGAAACTTACGAGCAGGCCGCTATTCAGTTTGATGATCAGGTCGATGTGGTCTTCCAGTTAGAACCTGTGGATCAACAACCCGCTAAAACACCGGCAGCACAATAATATTTGTAGCCCGACGTATTCGTCGGGCTAATGCTTTTACCCGATATTGCCTCCTTTTTCTGTAATTTTCTGTAAAACCATGACGTAATCACCTATCTTTGCTCGCGGTTTCATCAAGGATAGGCTGACTGAAACGGTTAAGCGGACAAGGATGCGGGGGAGGGGGTATGGACATTTTTATTTCGAAAAAGATGCGCAATTTCATTTTATTAGCGCAAACCAATAATATTGCCCGGGCGGCAGAAAAAATCCATATGACGGCTTCGCCATTTGGTAAAAGCATTGCCGCGCTGGAAGAACAAATTGGCTATACGCTATTTACCCGCAAAGATAATAATATCAGCCTCAATAAAGCCGGACAGGAACTGTATCAAAAACTGTTCCCGGTTTATCAACGACTTTCTGCGATTGATAATGAAATCCATAACTCAGGGCGTCGTTCACGAGAAATTGTGATTGGCATAGATAATACTTATCCGACAATTATTTTCGATCAGTTGATTAGTCTCGGAGATAAGTATGAAGGCGTGACCGCCCAGCCAGTTGAGTTCAGCGAAAACGGCGTTATCGATAATCTTTTTGACCGTCAGTTAGATTTTATAATCTCCCCACAGCATGTGTCTGCACGAGTTCAGGAACTGGAAAACCTGACTATCAGTGAACTACCGCCGCTGCGATTGGGCTTTCTCGTTTCTCGTCGTTATGAAGAGCGACAAGAGCAAGAGCTGCTTCAGGAGCTACCCTGGCTACAAATGCGCTTTCAGAACCGGGCTAACTTCGAAGCAATGATTGATGCGAATATGCGTCCTTGTGGGATCAATCCCACCATTATTTATCGTCCCTACAGTTTTATGGCCAAAATCAGCGCCGTGGAGCGCGGACATTTTCTGACGGTGATCCCGCATTTTGCCTGGCGACTGGTGAATCCGGCAACGCTGAAATATTTTGATGCGCCGCACAGGCCGATGTATATGCAGGAATATCTTTATTCAATCAGAAATCATCGTTATACCGCCACGATGCTTCAGCATATTGCTGAAGATCGTGACGGGACGAGTCATTAACCCAGCATCGAGCCGGTTGCAATTAAATTACGGTGTAAATCAAAGACGTGGCTAAGATCGTGGTGAATATGTCCGCCGGGCGCATTTTCCAGATAGCGATGCAGATAATCCCGATACATAGGATGTGCACAATTATCAATGATGGTGCGGGCGCGTTGAAGCGGGGAAAGACCACGCAGATCGGCGATCCCTTGTTCGGTGATGATCACTTTGACGCTGTGTTCGCTGTGATCAACATGGCTGCACATTGGCACGACGGTTGAGATCTTGCCTTCTTTAGCAATCGACGGGGCCATAAAGATCGACAAATACGCGTTGCGTTCAAAATCACCGCTGCCACCGATGCCGTTCATCAGATCGACCCCGGCTACGTGCGTTGAGTTGGCATGCCCGTAAATATCAAACTCCAGGCCGACGTTCAGAGCGATGACGCCCAGACGACGGATGATTTCCGGGTTATTGGAAATTTCCTGCGGACGCAACACAATGCGGCTGGCAAAGTAATCCATATTGTCGTAAATCTTGCGCAGGGAATCGGCCGAGATAGTCAGGCTGGAGGCGCTGGCCCCGCTGATTTTGCCCGTTTCCAGTAAATGCACCACCGATTCCTGTAGCACTTCCGAATACATCATGAACGGAGGAATTTCCGGGTTTTCCCCTAGTCGCGCCATGACTGCATTATTGATATTGCCCACGCCACTTTGCAGCGGCAGAAATTCCGGCGGAATACGCCCATGCGCCATTTCCTGCAACAAGAACGTGACCACGTTATCGGCAATCTGCTGGCACATGGGATTTTGCTTATCCAGCATATTACCGGCGTCAGGCAAGTTGGTTTCCACGACGGCGACAATCTTTTTCGGATCGATTTGCACATAGCGGGTACCGACGCGATCCATTGCATGGAAGATCGACACGCTATTGCGCCGCGGTGGCGCGCCAGGAATCACAATATCTGCCAGTTCTGCAACGCGCGGATCGTGATAGTGATTAAGTTCAATGATCACTTTCTTCGCTCGCAGCAGCCAGGTCGGCGCATTACCGATCCCGCTGGTTAACCAGACTCGACCATCCGGTGCCAGTGCCGATGCTTCAATGACGGCAACATCAATGTCGCCGAAGAAACCGTAATTGACCATTTGCGCCACTTCGCTCAAATGCAAGTCAACGAAACTCACCGCGCCCTGATTGATCTTTTTACGTAAACCGGACGATGTTTGATATGGCGCACGCCAGGAAACAGCATCGGCGTCAGAAAGTACATCGTCAGCGGTGGCGCTGATTGACGCCCCCGTCAGCAGGCGAATTTGATACGGCTTTTTGGCCTCATGCTGTTCGTTAGCTCTGCGGGCAATCGCGGTGGGTAAGGCTTTCGGCGAACCCGCTGGGGTAAAGCCGCTAAATGCCACCATGTCGTTATGCTGGATAATTTCTGCCGCTTCATCGGCGGTCATCCTTGTCCACTGAGTTTCCATTTTAACTCCTTCGTTCGCAGGGATTAATGACCAACGAAATTAGGTTTACGTTTTTCGAGGAAAGCGTTCATCCCTTCCTGGTAGTCTTCGCTGTCATAAACCGCGCGGCGCATCCCCTGAATACGTTCAAATTCATCGGAGTTCATGGTGTGCGCTTCGCCCAGTACACGCAGCTCTTCTTTGATAACGGCAATGGCTAACGGCGCTTTCTCAGAGATGTGGTGCGCCATTTGTAAGGTGAAATCTTCCAGTTCTTCCACTTCCACAACATGGTTGAGGATGCCGACAGCCAGCGCGCGCTGGGCGGTGATTGGCGAAGCGGTAAAAATCAGCTCTTTGACAATGTGGAAGCCCGCGTCGCGGGTCAGATTGTGAATGCCGACCAGGTTATACGGGACACCGAGGTTTACAGGTGTCATTGAGAAGGTTGAGGTACTGGCGGCGATAATCAGATCGGAACTCATGATCATTTCAAATGCGCCACCCCAAACACTACCTTCCACCATCGAAATGATCGGTTTCGGGAATTTTTGGATCATGCGGGTGATTTGACGCAACGGATCATCATAGGAGAGCGGATCGCGACCGCCAGACGGCAGTTCGTGAATATCGTGACCTGCGGAGAAGACTTTGGATCCACTCGGCGCGCGCAAAATGATACAGCGAATTTCCGGCCGTTTGAGATCGCTTAATGCCTGCATAAGATCATCAATAAAGACTTTACTTAAGGCATTAAGTTTGCGGCCATAGTTAAACTCAATGACCGCCACTTTGTTGATAGTGACAACGTTCACATACTGATAAGACATAAAAATTCCTTTAATCAAAATATTGCGTCTGGATAAATTCACTGAGCTGTCGCAGGCCGGTGCGCGGTGAGAGCGTATTGTTTTTGACCGCTAAAAGCGTCTGGCGGTAATAGCGATCGAAATCTTCATTCGCGAACAGGTGATTCAGTACTTCTTCTTCGGTTTGTTTACGCAGCCATTCCACCGATTGTTGTTGCCGCACTTGTTGTAATCGACCACTGGCAGTTAGCGCGGTTTTGAAGTCGATGATGGCGTGCCAGATCTCATCGATTCCACGTTTTTCCAGTGCGCTACAAGTCAGAACCCGTGGCTGCCATTCGTCGTATTTACGTCGCAGAATATGCAGGGCACTCTCGTACATATGCTGGGCAATGGCGACATTGGTATGGTTATCGCCATCGTCTTTGTTGATAACGATCAGATCTGCCACTTCCATCAGCCCCTTTTTAATGCCCTGCAGATCATCGCCGCCACCGGCAATTTGCAACGAGATAAAACAGTCCACCATGCGGGCGACTTCCGTTTCCGACTGTCCGACGCCAACCGTTTCGACAATCACTACGTCATAACCCGCCGCTTCGCATAACAGCATTAATTCCCGCGCTCGCTGACTGGCACCGCCCAGATGACCGGAGGAGGGTACCGGGCGAATAAACGCCGCCTCGGCACGCGCCAGATCATTCATGCGGGTTTTATCTCCGAGAATGCTACCGCCAGTGACCGGGCTGCTGGGATCGACCGCAATAACCGCAACCTTTAGTCCCTCACGAATCAACAACATGCCAAAGGCTTCAAGAAAGGTACTTTTCCCCGCGCCGGGTGTGCCGGTAACACCCAGTCGCAGGGCGTTACCACAGAACGGCATAATGGCATCAAGCAGTTGCGTACTTAGCGCCTGATGACGCGGGTGACGGCTTTCCACCAGCGTCATGGCCTGGGCGAGCGTGGCACGCTCACCCTGACGTAAGCGGCGAATACTTTCTGCCAGCGTGGCTTCATTAATCATGATGCTGGCTTATCAGATTCAGTACGTCGCGCACGCTGTCGAGCATAGGCGTACCTGGACCATAAATCGCCGCCACGCCGCGCTCCTGCAGGAAGGCGTAATCCTGCGGCGGAATGACGCCACCCGCGACCACGCAGATATCTTCGCGTCCCCATTTTTTCAGCGCTTCGACCAGTTCCGGGATCAGCGTTTTATGACCGGCAGCCAGTGAAGATGCGCCCACTACGTGAACGTCGTTTTCTACTGCCAGGCGGGCGATCTCTTCAGGTGTAGAGAACATCGGGCTTAAATCTACGTCGAAACCGAGATCGGAATAGGCGCTGGCGATCACTTTCGCGCCGCGATCGTGCCCATCCTGGCCCATTTTGGCGATCAGAATGCGCGGGCGACGACCATTGTCGGCAAGGAACTGCTCCGTTTGCGCAACAATGGCATCGAACTCGGTGGCCGATTTCTCAGACTGATGATAGCTTTGCGCAATCACGCCGGTAACACACTGGCTTGGCACCAGATAACGGTCAAATGCCGCTTCCAGCGCATCGGAAATTTCACCAAGCGTTGCGCGAACGCGAGCGGCATTAACAGCGGCAGCCAGCAGGTTTTCGTTATGCTGTGCGGCGTGAGTCAGGGCGTTCAACGCGGCGGTTACGGCAGCATCATCACGGGTGGCGCGAATGCGTTCCAGTGAAGCAATCTGCTCGTTACGCACCATCACGTTGTCGATCTCAAGTACATCGGTTTCGTCTTCGTGATCCAGTTTGTACTTGTTGACACCAACGATGACACGCTTGCCCTGGTCGATCAGCGACTGTTCGCGCGCGGAGGCCTCTTCGATCATTCGTTTTGGCAGACCTGCTTCGATCGCTTTCGCCATGCCACCGGCTTCGTCGATCTGTTGGATAATGGCTCTGGCTTGTTTGACGATTTGATCGGTCAGCGATTCAACGTAATAGGATCCGGCCAGTGGATCGACGGTGCGGCAGAGTTCTGATTCTTCCTGAATGATGATCTGGGTATTGCGGGCAATGCGTGCTGAGAAATCGGTAGGCAAACCAAGCGCTTCATCAAAGGCGTTGGTATGCAGTGACTGAGTACCGCCCAGCGTTGCAGCCAGTGCTTCAATGGTGGTGCGGATAACGTTGTTATACGGATCCTGTTCAGTCAGGCTCCAGCCTGAGGTCTGGCAGTGGGTACGCAGCGCCAGTGATTTCGGATCCTGTGCGCCAAATCCACTGACCGCTTCGCTCCATAAATAACGTGCCGCACGCAACATGGCGACGTTCATAAACAGATCCATGCCAATGCCGAAGAAGAACGACAGGCGAGGAGCGAAGTCATCAATTTTCAGCCCGGCGGAGATTGCTGCTTTGATGTACTCAATCCCATCAGCGAGCGTAAATGCTACCTGCTGCACGCAGTTGGCACCCGCTTCACCCATATGGTAACCGCTGATACTGATGGTATTAAATCGCGGCATGTTGCCGGAACACCAGGCGATGATGTCTGCGATAATACGCATTGACGGTTTTGGCGGGTAAATATAGGTGTTGCGGCAAAGATACTCTTTGAGGATATCGTTTTGAATGGTGCCGGTCAGTTTATCGGGTGTAACACCTTGCTCTTCTGCGGCGACAATATAAAACGCCAGTACTGGTAGTACTGCGCCATTCATGGTCATCGAAACCGACATTTTATCCAGCGGGATCTGGTCGAACAGGACTTTCATATCTTCCACGGTGTCGATAGCAACGCCCGCTTTGCCGACGTCGCCCGCCACGCGCGGGTTATCGGAGTCGTAGCCTCGGTGGGTGGCAAGGTCAAACGCAACGGAAAGACCTTTTTGCCCGGCGGCCAGGTTACGGCGATAAAAAGCGTTGGACTCTTTTGCTGTTGAAAAACCAGCATACTGACGGATGGTCCACGGTTGGGCGGTATACATAGTGGCACGCGGGCCACGAACGTAGGGGGGCAAACCAGGAAGGGTACCTGTCACCTCCAGATTATCGAGATCGGCTTCGGTATACAGCGGCTTGATGGCGATCCCTTCCGCGGTTTGCTGAACCAGCGAGTCGACAGTTTTCTCCCGACGGCTCAATTCCTTGTTGGCAAGCTGTTGCCACTCCTGCACGTTAGACATTATTTGCTCCGTAAAACGCAATCAAAATGAGGGTATTTGCGCTTACGGTGAGCTTTTTACGTGGGTTTGTCGCCAGCAAAAAAAATGCATTCAGACGTCGTTTTTTGCCGCCTGAGATTTGTCTATTTTGTGATGTGATTCAAGGAATACAAAAAGAAGTGAGGATAACGCCTGATATGTGCTATCAGGCATTATTTGATGGATTAATCCTGACGAAGGACTTTGTGACCATAATCGAGCAACGCATCAGTGACTTTACGCATCATGCGGCTTTCAGGAGCAAAGCGGTGCCAGTAGAGCATCCGGCGTTGAAATAGCCCCGGCGTTAAGTCAATCAGTTCGCCGCTGGCCAGTTCTTTCTCGATTTGCAGGTGCGGGATCATACAGCAGGTGGTGCCCTGGCGAGCAAGTTGTACGAACGCTTCTGAAGAATTAACGATATGGCACGGTACGCTGCCTGGGGGCAGATCGAAGTTTTGCTGCAAAAAGGCCTGGTGCATATCGTCAAGATGGTCAAAGGCGACCACAGGTGCTTTCAATAATGCCGAACGCGTTACGCCGTTAGGGAAATATTTTTCGGCAAACGGTTTTGAGCTGACGAACAGATAGTCAAGCGCACCGAGCTTATCGACAAGGCAACTCGGCAGCGCCTGATGTTGAATACTCACCGCGCCGACCACTTCGCCGCGGCGCAGACGTTCCTGAGTGCGGGTTTCATCTTCTACCTGCAAGTTGAGGCGGATAGGCGAATCAGCCAACACAGGAGCCAGCGCCGGAAGCAACCACGTCGCCAGACTGTCGGCGTTGACCGCCAGTGAAAGCAGCAGCGGAGTCGAACCGGTTTGTTCATCGCCCAGCCACTCTTCTTCCAGCAACTCCACCTGGCGTAGCAGTGCCAGCAGTTTTTGCCCTTGTTCTGTCGGGCGCGGCGGTACGGTACGCACCAACAGCGGCTGCCCGAACATATTTTCCAGTTGCTTAATGCGCTGTGAGACGGCTGATTGTGTAATGCACAGCTTTTGTGCCGCGCGTTCAAATCCTCGTTCACGTATCACCGCATCCAGTGCCTGTAATGTTCTGTAGTCCGGGCGTTTCATTGCTGTTGTCTGCTCCTGGTAAATGCTTTTTCCTGCACTATGACACAATTTTGTGTCAGGTTGCATATACCGAAGCCGTCGGCGGGTAACATTTGTATCAATGGTTAAACGCGCAGCTTAAAAGATCAGGGATTTGCGCTATTGCATTTCGCTTAGCGACTTCGCGCCCTGGTTATGTTGAATGGCGTGGCGTTATTGCCTCTGTTCGCACCGTGGAGCGGCATACCCAGACCGTTGTATGCTTTATTTGCCGGGCGAAAGGGGATGCCCGCCATTGCGCGATATTTTATGGATGAGTTAACCACGCGGCTTGCCAACGGGGTCTGAATCGCTTTTTTTGTATATAATGCGTGTGAAATTTCATACCACAGGCGAAACGATCATGACCCAGGATGAATTGAAAAAAGCAGTAGGATGGGCGGCACTTCAGTATGTTCAGCCCGGCACCATTGTTGGTGTAGGTACAGGTTCCACCGCCGCACACTTTATTGACGCGCTCGGTACAATGAAAGGCCAGATTGAAGGGGCCGTTTCCAGTTCAGATGCTTCCACTGAAAAACTGAAAAGCCTCGGCATTCACGTTTTTGATCTCAACGAAGTCGACAGCCTTGGCATCTACGTTGATGGCGCAGATGAAATCAACGGCCACATGCAAATGATCAAAGGCGGCGGCGCGGCGCTGACCCGTGAAAAAATCATTGCTTCGGTTGCGGAAAAATTTATCTGTATTGCAGACGCTTCTAAGCAGGTTGATATTCTGGGCAAATTCCCGCTGCCAGTAGAAGTTATCCCGATGGCACGTAGTGCAGTGGCGCGCCAGCTGGTGAAACTGGGCGGTCGTCCGGAATACCGTCAGGGCGTGGTGACCGATAACGGCAACGTGATCCTCGACGTCCACGGCATGGAAATCCTTGACCCGATAGCGATGGAAAACGCCATAAATGCGATTCCTGGCGTGGTGACTGTTGGCTTGTTTGCTAACCGTGGCGCGGACGTTGCGCTGATTGGCACACCTGACGGTGTCAAAACCATTGTGAAATGATCTGACGGGGGAACCTCCCCCGTTAAAAAAATTCTCTTCATTAAATTTGGTGACATGTGTCACGTTTTTACCTGGCTATTGTCAATTGCTCTAAATAAACCCTCTAAACCAGCATATTCATCCAAGAAATACCTTTGCGTGATATTTCCTCAACATCGCGACGCAAACGTTCATATTGCCGCAATATTATTTTTTGATATGTTGAAAGGCGGATGCAAATCCGCACACAACATTTCAAAAGACAGGATTGGGTAAATGGCAAAGGTATCGCTGGAGAAAGACAAGATTAAGTTTCTGCTGGTAGAAGGCGTGCACCAAAAGGCGCTTGAAAGCCTTCGTGCAGCGGGTTACACCAACATCGAATTTCACAAAGGCGCGCTGGATGATGAACAATTAAAAGAATCCATCCGCGATGCCCACTTCATCGGCCTGCGATCCCGTACCCATCTGACTGAAGACGTGATCAACGCCGCAGAAAAACTGGTCGCTATTGGCTGTTTCTGTATCGGAACAAACCAGGTTGATCTGGATGCGGCGGCAAAACGCGGTATCCCGGTATTTAACGCACCGTTCTCAAATACGCGCTCTGTTGCGGAGCTGGTGATTGGCGAACTGCTGCTGCTATTGCGCGGCGTGCCGGAAGCCAATGCTAAAGCGCACCGTGGCGTGTGGAACAAACTGGCGGCGGGTTCTTTTGAAGCGCGCGGCAAAAAGCTGGGTATCATCGGCTATGGTCATATTGGTACGCAATTGGGCATTCTGGCTGAATCGCTGGGAATGTATGTTTACTTTTATGATATTGAAAACAAACTGCCGCTGGGCAACGCCACTCAGGTACAGCATCTTTCTGACCTGCTGAATATGAGCGATGTGGTGAGTCTACATGTGCCAGAGAATCCGTCCACCAAAAATATGATGAGTGCGAAAGAGATTTCACTAATGAAGCCCGGCTCGCTGCTGATTAATGCTTCGCGCGGTACTGTGGTGGATATTCCGGCGCTGTGTGACGCGCTGGCGAGCAAACATCTGGCGGGGGCGGCAATCGACGTATTCCCGACGGAACCGGCAACCAATAGCGATCCATTTACCTCTCCGCTGTGTGAATTCGACAACGTCCTTCTGACGCCACACATTGGCGGTTCGACTCAGGAAGCGCAGGAGAATATCGGCCTGGAAGTTGCGGGTAAATTGATCAAGTATTCTGACAATGGCTCAACGCTCTCTGCGGTGAACTTCCCGGAAGTCTCGCTGCCACTGCACGGTGGGCGTCGTCTGATGCACATCCACGAAAACCGTCCGGGCGTGCTAACTGCGCTCAACAAAATTTTTGCCGAGCAGGGCGTCAACATCGCCGCGCAATATCTACAAACTTCCGCCCAGATGGGTTATGTAGTTATTGATATTGAAGCCGACGAAGACGTTGCCGAAAAAGCGCTGCAGGCAATGAAAGCTATTCCGGGTACCATTCGCGCCCGTCTGCTGTACTAATTCCCCTTCTCTGAAAATTAACGGGCAGGTCACTGACTTGCCCGATTTTTTTATCCCTTCTCCACACCGTTGCCGCATTGCGCATTCTACTTTGCGAGTCTGCTCCAGAAAATAAATCAAAGTCAGATCAATGCGTTGTGTTTATTTAATGGGGATTTACGATGGCAGGGCAGCATGGGGCTGTAACGGTAAAGCCCTCACCGAAGCGAGGGCTTGAAGGAGAAGGGTTATGATGCGACTTGTCATCATACTGATTGTACTGTTACTCATAAGTTTCCCAGCTTATTAACAGTCAGTCTCAGGGGAGGAGTCATCCTCCCTTACCCTTACTCACTAAATTAGGTTAAAGAATCAACGATGTCAATCAGGGCGATGCAGGTGTGTCGCCCTTACCACTCCCAGACTTTCGACGGTGTAACCACCGCAGGAAGAGGGATATCCCACTCTTCAACGGGGAGTTTTTCCACCAACTGACAATCATGCGCATAACCCACCGGTTGCATTTTATAGTGCTGCCAGTTTTGTAAGGTCCGATCATAAAAACCACCGCCCATTCCCAGGCGCTGACCGTACTCATCAAAGGCGACCAGCGGTGTGATCAACACGTCTAATCGGGAAAGGGGTAGCACGTCACGCACATCCAGTTTTGGCTCATGGATCTTCAACCTGTTCATCACCAGTTCGCTTTGCGGATGGTAATTCAGGAACAGCAAATTACCGGCACTAAAGGGATGCAAAACTGGAAGATATACGCGCTTACCGGCGCGCCAGAGTTGTTCTATGAGTGGCTGGGTGTCGAGTTCGCCATCAAAAGAGAGGAATACAGCGACCGTATGTGCCATCACCACCGGGGGATAAGTCATCATCCGGGTAGCGGCTTGTTGACCCATTTCCTGCTGTTGTTCCGGCGTTAACGTACGACGACGTTGCCGAATCATTTTGCGGATTTCTTGTCGGGATAATGTCAGTGGGAGTTCTGGTAGTTGCGTCATGGCTGGTGCCAGATAAGAAGGGAATCTCCGAGATGCCGCCGCAGGCTGTAACCCTTGAACCCTTGGTTCAAGGTGAATGTGTCGTCGCAGTTTTAAGGCTTCTCGGACGGACCGAGCATGCTCACCAACCGCGGAGCGCCACATTCTTGTGGTATGAAATATCGGCTCAGGGGACTGGCCCGCTTGCGAACATCTCAGAGAAATTTTGTCTTCACGGTTACTCTACCACAGTAAACCGAAAAGTGTCATTCAAAGTTTTGGTTAGTTTTTTCGGTGATGCGACCTTGTTCAAGTAACGCTTGTTCTATGGTCTGCTGCAGCATCCGAATACGCTGTTCCATACTTGCCGCGTAGTCACGAGTCTTCGCTTTTTCTTGCGCTAACTCATAGCTGATATTCAATGCGGCAATGAAGACCAACTGTTCAGTATTTGTGACTCTAGTGCGTTCTTTCAGATCTTGCAACCGTTGGTTCAGATCGTCCGCTGCCTGATTCAACGCATCCCTTTGGTCAGGCGGGCAGTTCACACGCAGTGAACGGCCAAAAATTTGGATATCGACGGGTTGTGCAGACATGCCACCTTCCTGCTGATTGACTGCGCTGCCTTCGTCTTTAGACCCATGGTCTGCGAAGGGGCGACACTATAGCTACCCTGATGAGAAGAGACAAGCCCTTTTCTGGTCCACCAGGGCCCAAAGTGGTAGCATATCATGAATATTCCTCCCTTTGACGACGAATGCTTATGTCTATACAGAACGAAATGCCTGGTTACAACGAAATGAACCAGTATCTGAACCAACAAGGGACGGGTCTGACCCCTGCTGAGATGCATGGTTTAATCAGTGGGATGATATGTGGCGGTAACGATGACAGCTCATGGCTGCCGCTACTTCACGACCTGACGAACGAAGGCATGGCTTTCGGTCATGAGCTGGCACAGGCACTGCGTAAAATGCACTCTGCCACCAGCGATGCCCTGCAGGATGACGGCTTCCTTTTTCAGCTTTATCTGCCTGATGGCGATGATGTCAGCGTTTTCGATCGGGCTGATGCGCTGGCAGGTTGGGTCAATCACTTCCTGCTTGGTCTTGGCGTTACGCAACCGAAGCTGGACAAAGTGACCGGAGAAACCGGTGAAGCCATCGACGATCTGCGTAACATCGCGCAGCTGGGCTACGACGAAGACGAAGATCAGGAAGAGCTTGAAATGTCGCTTGAAGAGATCATCGAATACGTTCGTGTTGCCGCGCTGTTATGCCACGACACCTTTACTCATCCGCAACCGACCGCGCCAGAAGTACAAAAACCGACTCTACACTAAAAACAAAAAACGTAAGGAGAGTGTTATGAGTGAGATATCCCGGCAAGAGTTTCAGCGTCGCCGTCAGGCCCTGGTGGAGCAAATGCAACCCGGCAGCGCCGCGCTGATTTTTGCTGCACCAGAAGTAACACGTAGCGCCGACAGCGAATACCCCTATCGTCAGAACAGTGACTTCTGGTACTTCACCGGCTTTAACGAACCGGAAGCGGTGCTGGTGCTGATTAAAAGCGACGACACTCATAACCACAGCGTTTTGTTTAACCGCGTTCGCGACCTGACGGCAGAGATCTGGTTTGGTCGTCGCTTAGGCCAGGATGCCGCGCCAGAGAAACTGGGTGTTGACCGCGCACTGGCATTCAGCGAAATCAATCAGCAACTTTATCAACTGCTTAATGGTCTGGATGTGGTTTATCACGCTCAGGGCGAATATACCTATGCTGATGAAATCGTGAACAGCGCGCTGGAAAAGCTGCGTAAAGGCTCGCGACAGAATCTCACTGCCCCGGCAACGATGATCGACTGGCGTCCCATTGTTCATGAAATGCGCCTGTTCAAATCACCAGAAGAGATTGCCGTACTTCGCCGCGCGGGGGAAATCACCGCCCTGGCGCATACCCGGGCGATGGAAAAATGCCGTCCGGGAATGTTCGAGTACCACCTGGAAGGCGAAATTCACCACGAATTTAACCGCCACGGTGCGCGCTATCCTTCCTATAACACCATTGTCGGCAGCGGTGAAAACGGCTGCATTCTGCACTACACCGAAAACGAGAGTGAACTGCGCGACGGTGACCTGGTGTTGATTGACGCGGGTTGTGAATACAAAGGTTACGCGGGCGATATTACCCGCACCTTCCCGGTCAACGGCAAATTCACCCAGGCCCAGCGTGAAATCTACGACATTGTGCTGGAGTCTCTTGAAACCAGCCTGCGCCTGTATCGTCCGGGAACTTCCATTCTGGAAGTCACTGGTGAAGTGGTGCGTATCATGGTTAGCGGCCTGGTAAAACTCGGCATCCTGAAAGGTGATGTTGATGAACTGATCGCTCAGAACGCCCATCGTCCTTTCTTTATGCATGGCCTTAGCCACTGGTTAGGACTGGATGTCCATGACGTTGGCGTTTATGGTCAGGATCGCTCGCGCATTCTGGAACCGGGGATGGTACTGACCGTAGAGCCTGGTCTGTATATCGCGCCGGATGCGGATGTGCCAGAACAATATCGCGGTATCGGCATTCGTATTGAAGACGACATTGTGATTACCGAAACCGGCAACGAAAACCTCACCGCCAGCGTGGTGAAAAAGCCGGAAGAAATCGAAGCGTTGATGGCAGCTGCGAGAAAGCAATGAGCGTAATCATCGTCGGTGGCGGCATGGCGGGCGCGACGCTGGCGCTGGCTATTTCCCGGTTAAGTCACGGGGCGCTGCCAGTACATTTGATTGAAGCGACCGCGCCAGAGTCACATGCGCATCCGGGCTTTGATGGACGAGCTATTGCGCTGGCGGCGGGTACCTGTCAGCAACTGGCGCGCATCGGCGTCTGGCAATCTCTGGCTGATTGCGCAACTGCCATCACCACCGTGCATGTCAGCGATTGTGGTCACGCTGGATTTGTCACCCTCGCCGCAGAAGATTACCAACTGGCGGCGCTGGGGCAGGTTGTCGAATTGCACAATGTCGGGCAACGGCTGTTTGCATTGCTGCGCAAAGCACCTGGCGTAACGCTGCATTGCCCTGATCGCGTGGCTAACGTTGCCCGTACTCAGAGCCACGTTGAAGTGACGCTGGAGAGTGGCGAGACGCTGACGGGCTGCGTGCTGGTAGCCGCTGATGGCACCCATTCAGCGTTAGCCACTGTGTGCGGCGTTGACTGGCAGCAGGAGCCTTACGAACAACTGGCTGTGATTGCTAACGTTGCGACTTCCGTTGCGCACGAAGGCCGCGCTTTTGAACGCTTCACGAAACATGGCCCGCTGGCGATGTTGCCGATGTCTGACGGACGCTGTTCGCTGGTCTGGTGTCATCCACTGGAACGGCGCGAAGAGGTGCTGTCGTGGAGCGACGAGAAGTTTTGCCGTGAACTCCAGTCTGCCTTTGGCTGGCGACTGGGGCAAATTACCCACGCCGGTAAACGCAGTGCTTATCCGCTGGCATTAACCCGCGCCGCCAGACCGATTACCCATCGCACTGTGCTGGTGGGCAATGCGGCGCAAACTCTGCACCCCATCGCCGGGCAAGGGTTCAACCTCGGTATGCGTGATGTGATGAGCCTTGCAGAAACCCTGACTCAGGCGCAGGAGCGCGGAGAAGACATGGGTGATTACGGCGTATTGTGCCGTTATCAGCAGCGTCGACAGAGCGATCGCGAAGCAACCATCGGCGTCACGGACAGCCTTGTACATCTTTTTGCCAACCGTTGGACCCCGCTGGTTGTCGGGCGCAACATCGGGCTGATGACGATGGAATTATTTACCCCGGCACGCGATGTGCTGGCGCAGCGCACCCTCGGTTGGGTGGCGCGTTGAAGGCGGTTTTAAGGAATAAACAATGCAAAGTGTTGATGTAGCCATTGTTGGTGGCGGCATGGTGGGGCTGGCGGTTGCCTGCGGCTTACAGGGGAGCGGCTTACGCGTTGCCGTACTGGAGCAGCGCGTACCGGAACCTCTGGCGGCGGATGCACCACCACAACTGCGCGTTTCGGCTATCAATGCCGCCAGCGAAAAATTACTCACCCGTCTTGGCGTCTGGCAGGACATTCTCTCTCGTAGGGCCAGTTGTTATCACGGTATGGAAGTGTGGGACAAAGACAGTTTTGGTCACATTTCGTTTGACGATCAAAGCATGGGCTATAGCCATCTTGGGCATATCGTTGAAAACTCAGTGATTCACTACGCGCTGTGGAACAAAGCGCAGCAGTCGTCAGATATCACTCTGTTGGCCCCCGCAGAATTACAGCAGGTCGCCTGGGGAGAAAATGAAACCTTCCTGACGCTGAAAGATGGCAGCATGTTAACGGCGCGTCTGGTGATTGGCGCGGACGGAGCTAATTCCTGGTTGCGCAACAAAGCCGATATTCCGCTGACCTTCTGGGATTATCAGCATCACGCGCTGGTGGCGACCATTCGCACGGAAGAACCGCATGATGCGGTGGCGCGGCAGGTTTTCCATGGCGAAGGCATTCTGGCCTTTTTACCGCTTAGTGATCCGCATCTTTGCTCGATTGTCTGGTCACTGTCGCCAGAGGAAGCGCAGCGGATGCAGCAGGCAGGGGAAGACGAATTTAATCGCGCGTTAAATATCGCTTTTGATAATCGCCTGGGCTTATGCAAGGTTGAGAGTGAGCGTCAGGTGTTCCCGCTGACGGGGCGTTATGCGCGCCAGTTTGCCGCGCACCGTCTGGCGCTGGTGGGCGACGCCGCGCATACCATTCACCCGCTGGCGGGGCAGGGGGTAAATCTCGGCTTTATGGATGCTGCAGAGCTGATTGCTGAACTGAAACGGTTGCATCGTCAGGGTAAAGACATCGGGCAGTACATTTACCTGCGTCGCTATGAGCGTAGCCGCAAGCACAGCGCGGCGCTGATGCTGGCTGGTATGCAGGGATTCCGCGATCTGTTTTCCGGGGCTAATCCGGCGAAAAAATTGCTGCGTGATATTGGTCTGAAACTGGCTGATACGCTTCCTGGCGTTAAGCCACAACTTATTCGTCAGGCAATGGGATTAAACGATTTGCCTGAATGGCTGCGTTAAATATTTCTCTTCTGCTGTTTATTTGATACCCATCACACTTTCATCTCCCGGTTTTTTCGCCGGGGGATTTTCCTCATTTGAAATAAACTAATTTAACCTCCGTTTTCGCATTATATTTTCTAATGTTATGGGTTTTTGATTTAGTGTTTTTTGACATTTTTTTAGCGCTTAATATTGTCTTATTCAAATTAACTTTCTCATCACATCATCTTTTTATAGAAAAAGGCGTGTTTTTTGGTTTTTTATTCTGTTGCGATTTTTGCATTTTTTAACCATAAGCTAATGTGATGATCAATTTTACCTTATGGTTAACAGTCTGTTTCGGTGGTAAGTTCAGGCAAAAGAGAACGATTGCGTTGGGGACCGGGAGTGGCTCCGATGCTGGGTTTCGTGGTGATAATTTCACCATGAAAAGTTGTCAGCCCCGCTTATTCAATGAGGACAAGATGGCACAACAGACTCCTTTGTACGAACAACACACGCTTTGCGGCGCTCGCATGGTGGATTTCCACGGCTGGATGATGCCGCTGCATTACGGTTCGCAAATCGACGAACATCATGCGGTACGTACCGATGCCGGAATGTTTGATGTGTCACATATGACCATCGTCGATCTTCGCGGCAGCCGCACCCGGGAGTTTCTGCGTTATCTGCTGGCGAACGATGTGGCGAAACTCACCAAAAGCGGCAAAGCCCTTTACTCGGGGATGTTGAATGCCTCTGGCGGTGTGATAGATGACCTCATCGTCTACTACTTTACTGAAGATTTCTTCCGCCTCGTTGTTAACTCCGCCACCCGCGAAAAAGACCTCTCCTGGATTACCCAACACGCTGAACCTTTCGGCATCGAAATTACCGTTCGCGATGACCTTTCCATGATTGCCGTGCAAGGGCCGAATGCGCAGGCAAAAGCTGCCACACTGTTTAATGACGCCCAGCGACAGGCGGTGGAAGGGATGAAACCGTTCTTTGGCGTGCAGGCGGGCGATCTGTTTATTGCCACCACTGGTTATACCGGTGAAGCGGGCTATGAAATTGCGCTGCCCAATGAAAAAGCGGCGGATTTCTGGCGCGCGCTGGTGGAAGCGGGCGTTAAGCCATGCGGCCTGGGCGCGCGTGACACGCTGCGTCTGGAAGCGGGTATGAATCTTTATAGTCAGGAGATGGACGAAACCATCTCTCCTTTAGCCGCCAATATGGGCTGGACTATCGCCTGGGAACCGGCAGATCGTGACTTCATCGGTCGTGAAGCTCTGGAAGCGCAGCGTGAACATGGCACAGAAAAACTGGTTGGTCTGGTGATGACCGAAAAAGGCGTGCTGCGTAATGAACTGCCGGTACGTTTTACTGATGCGCAGGGCAACCAGCATGAAGGCATTATCACCAGCGGTACTTTCTCCCCGACGCTGGGTTACAGCATTGCGCTGGCGCGCGTGCCGGAAGGTATTGGCGAAACGGCGATTGTGCAAATTCGCAACCGTGAAATGCCGGTTAAAGTGACAAAACCTGTTTTTGTGCGTAACGGTAAAGCCGTCGCGTGATTTACTTTTTTGGAGATTGATTGATGAGCAACGTACCAGCAGAACTGAAATACAGCAAAGAACACGAATGGCTGCGTAAAGAAGCCGACGGCACTTACACCGTTGGCATCACCGAACACGCTCAGGAGCTGTTAGGCGATATGGTTTTTGTTGACCTGCCGGAAGTGGGCGCAACGGTTAGCGCGGGCGATGACTGCGCGGTTGCCGAATCAGTAAAAGCGGCGTCAGACATTTATGCGCCAGTAAGCGGTGAAATCGTGGCGGTAAACGACGCACTGAGCGATTCCCCGGAACTGGTGAACAGCGAACCGTATGCAGGCGGCTGGATCTTTAAAATCAAAGCCAGCGATGAAAGCGAACTGGAATCACTGCTGGATGCGACCGCATACGAAGCATTGTTAGAAGACGAGTAACGGCTTTATTCCTCTTCTGCGGGAGAGGATCAGGGTGAGGAAATTTACGACTCACCCTCACTCTCTTCGCAAGGAGAGAGGTTCACAATTCACTGCACGTTTCAGGAACCATCGCTCATGACACAGACGTTAAGCCAGCTTGAAAACAGCGGCGCTTTTATTGAACGCCATATCGGACCGGACGCCGCGCAACAGCAAGAAATGCTGAATGCCGTTGGTGCACAATCGTTAAACGCGCTGACCGGCCAGATTGTGCCGAAAGATATTCAGCTTGCGACCCCGCCGCAGGTTGGCGCACCGGCGACCGAATACGCCGCGCTGGCGGAACTCAAGGCTATTGCCAGTCGCAATAAACGCTTCACGTCTTACATCGGCATGGGTTACACCGCCGTGCAGCTACCGCCGGTTATTCTGCGTAACATGCTGGAAAATCCGGGCTGGTATACCGCGTATACTCCGTATCAACCTGAAGTCTCCCAGGGCCGCCTTGAAGCACTGCTCAACTTCCAGCAGGTAACGCTGGATTTGACCGGGCTGGATATGGCCTCTGCTTCTCTTCTTGACGAAGCCACTGCTGCCGCCGAAGCAATGGCGATGGCGAAACGCGTCAGCAAACTGAAAAATGCCAACCGCTTCTTTGTTGCTTCTGACGTTCATCCGCAAACGCTGGATGTGGTCCGTACTCGTGCCGAAACCTTTGGTTTTGAAGTGATTGTCGATGACGCGCAAAAAGTGCTCGACCACCAGGACGTCTTCGGCGTGCTGTTACAGCAGGTCGGCACTACCGGTGAAATTCACGACTACACTGCGCTTATCAGCGAACTGAAATCACGCAAAATTGTGGTCAGCGTCGCCGCCGATATTATGGCGCTGGTGCTGTTAACTGCGCCGGGTAAACAGGGCGCAGATATTGTCTTTGGTTCGGCGCAACGCTTCGGCGTGCCGATGGGCTACGGTGGCCCACACGCGGCATTCTTTGCGGCGAAAGATGAATACAAACGCTCAATGCCGGGCCGTATTATCGGTGTATCGAAAGATGCAGCTGGCAATACCGCGCTGCGCATGGCAATGCAGACTCGCGAGCAACATATTCGCCGTGAGAAAGCGAACTCCAACATTTGTACTTCCCAGGTACTGCTGGCAAACATCGCCAGCCTGTATGCCGTTTATCACGGTCCGGTTGGCCTGAAACGTATCGCTAACCGCATTCACCGTCTGACCGATATCCTGGCGGCGGGCCTGCAACAAAAAGGTCTGAAGCTGCGCCATGCGCACTATTTCGACACTTTGTGTGTGGAAGTGGCAGACAAGGCGGGCGTACTGGCGCGTGCCGAAGCGGCTGAAATCAACCTGCGTAGCGATATCCTGAACGCGGTTGGGATCACCCTTGATGAAACCACCACGCGTGAAAACGTGATGCAGCTTTTCAGCGTGCTGCTGGGCGATAACCACGGGCTGGAGATCGACACGCTGGACAAAGACGTGGCTCACGACAGCCGCTCTATTCAGCCTGCAATGCTGCGCGATGACGAAATCCTCACCCATCCGGTGTTTAATCGCTACCACAGCGAAACCGAAATGATGCGCTATATGCACTCGCTGGAGCGTAAAGATCTGGCGCTGAATCAGGCGATGATCCCGCTGGGGTCCTGCACCATGAAACTGAACGCCGCCGCCGAGATGATCCCCATCACCTGGCCGGAATTTGCCGAACTGCACCCGTTCTGCCCGCCGGAACAGGCCGAAGGTTATCAGCAGATGATTTCGCAGCTGGCTGACTGGCTGGTGAAACTGACCGGTTACGACGCCGTTTGTATGCAGCCGAACTCCGGCGCACAGGGCGAATACGCGGGCCTGCTGGCGATTCGTCATTATCATGAAAGCCGCAACGAAGGGCATCGCGATATCTGCCTGATCCCGGCTTCTGCGCACGGAACTAACCCGGCTTCCGCGCATATGGCAGGAATGCAGGTGGTGGTTGTGGCGTGTGATAAAAACGGCAACATCGATCTGACTGATCTGCGCGCGAAAGCGGAACAGGCGGGCGATAACCTCTCCTGTATCATGGTGACCTATCCTTCTACCCACGGCGTGTATGAAGAAACGATCCGTGAAGTGTGTGAAGTCGTGCATCAGTTCGGCGGTCAGGTTTACCTTGATGGCGCGAACATGAACGCCCAGGTTGGCATCACTTCGCCGGGCTTTATTGGTGCGGACGTTTCCCACCTTAACCTGCATAAAACTTTCTGCATTCCGCACGGTGGCGGCGGCCCTGGTATGGGACCGATCGGCGTGAAAGCGCATCTGGCACCGTTTGTGCCAGGTCATAGCGTGGTGCAAATCGAAGGCATGTTAACCCGTCAGGGCGCGGTTTCTGCGGCACCGTTCGGTAGCGCCTCTATCCTACCAATCAGCTGGATGTATATCCGCATGATGGGCGCAGAAGGGCTGAAAAAAGCAAGCCAGGTGGCAATTCTTAACGCCAACTATATTGCCAGCTGCCTGCAGGATGCCTTCCCGGTTCTGTATACCGGTCGTGACGGTCGTGTGGCGCACGAATGTATTCTCGATATTCGCCCGTTGAAAGAAGAAACCGGCATCAGCGAGCTGGATATTGCCAAGCGCCTGATCGACTACGGTTTCCACGCGCCGACCATGTCGTTCCCGGTGGCGGGTACGCTGATGGTTGAACCGACTGAATCTGAAAGCAAAGTGGAACTGGATCGCTTTATCGACGCGATGCTGGCTATCCGCGCAGAAATTGACCAGGTGAAAGCCGGTGTCTGGCCGCTGGAAGATAACCCGCTGGTGAACGCGCCGCACATTCAGAGCGAACTGGTCGCCGAGTGGGCGCATCCGTACAGCCGTGAAGTTGCAGTATTCCCGGCAGGCGTGGCAGACAAATACTGGCCGACAGTGAAACGTCTGGATGATGTTTACGGCGACCGTAACCTGTTCTGCTCCTGCGTACCGATTAGCGAATACCAGTAATTTACTGATTCGACTATCTTCTAAAGGCGCTTCGGCGCCTTTTTCGCTTGTTAATAAAGTGCGCTTTGTGTGTTTCGGCTGAGGCGTAATATAAAATATTGCGAGCTCAATATATTAAAAGAGTGCCAGGCCTGATGAGCGGAGCACATCAGGCACATCGGCTAATTACAGATTCTCGCCGTTGCTGGCAATCACCTCTTTGTACCAGTCAAAGCTCTTCTTACGTGAACGCGACATATCGCCAGTACCGTCGTCATGTTTATTCACATAGATAAAGCCGTAGCGTTTGCTGTACTGCCCGGTAGTGAACGACACGCAGTCGATGCAGCCCCACGGTGTGTAGCCCATCAGATCCACGCCATCGTAAGTCACCGCTTTTTTCATCTCTTCAATATGGGCGCGCAGGTAGTCAATGCGGTAGTCGTCGTTGATGCTGCCATCTTCTTCCACTTTGTCATAAGCGCCAAAACCGTTTTCGACAATAAACAGCGGCTTCTGATAACGCTCATACAGTTCGCAAAGGGCATAGCGCAGACCCACAGGATCAATCTGCCAGCCCCAGTCAGACGCTTTAACATACGGGTTTGGTACGCTGCCTTCAAAACCAGAGATCGCATCGCCGGTGCCGCCTTCGGCCTTCACCGCGTTGGTCATGTAATAGCTGAAACCGAGATAATCGCAGGTGCCTTCGCGCAGCACATCGAGATCGCCGTCTTCCATTTTGATGTTAAATCCGCGACGCTCCCACTCGTTCAACACATAGGACGGGTAATAGCCACGCAGTTGCACATCGGTAAAGACGTAGCGTTCGCGCATCGACTCCTGGGCAAACATCACATCGTCCGGATTACAGGAGTAAGGGTAAAGCGGCACCATCGCCAGCATACAGCCGACTTTCATTTCCGGGTTAATGCGACGCGCGGCTTTCACCGCCAGGGCGCTGGCGACAAACTGGTGATGCAGCACCTGGTACATCGTCTCTTCCGGGTTATCATGCTCGGTATACACCACGCCGGAGCAGCAGTAACCGAACAGCGGTGCACGCCAGTTACGCTGGTTGTTAATTTCGTTGAAGGTCATCCAGTATTTGACTTTATGCTTATAGCGTTCAAATACCACTTGTGCGAAACGGACAAAGAAATCAACCACTTTACGATTGGTCCAGCTACCGTATTGCTGCACCAGATGCAGCGGCATTTCAAAGTGGGAGAGGGTGATCACCGGTTCGATGTTGTATTTCAGCAGTTCATCGAACATATCATCGTAGAACTTCAGCCCTTCTTCGTTTGGCTGAGCTTCATCGCCTTTTGGAAAAATGCGCGTCCAGGCGATGGATGTACGAAAACATTTGAAGCCCATTTCGGCAAATAGCTTGATGTCTTCCTTGTAATGACCATAAAAATCAACGGCTTCATGGTTCGGATAGTATTTTCCTGGCAACACTTCTTTGGTGATTTCGCGCGGCACGCCGTGTGCGCCACCGGTCAGAACGTCACAAATGCTCGGCCCTTTGCCGCCTTTGTTCCAGCCGCCTTCGACCTGATGAGCGGCAACTGCGCCGCCCCATAAGAAATCTTTCGGTAAGGTGAGTTTTTTCACTATCATAGGCTCCAGATGAGTCAATTCTTACAGGAAATAGTACCATGCAGCCAAACGACATCACTTTTTTTCAACGTTTCCAGGATGACATTCTGGCTGGGCGTAAAACCATCACCATCCGCGACGAGTCTGAATCGCACTTCAAAACGGGTGATGTGCTTCGTGTCGGACGGTTTGAAGATGACGGTTATTTTTGCACGATTGAAGTTACCGCAACCTCAACCGTAACGCTGGATACGCTGACGGAAAAACATGCAGAGCAGGAAAATATGACCCTGACTGAACTGAAAAAGGTCATTGCCGACATCTATCCCGACCAGACACAGTTTTATGTGATTGAATTTAAATGCCTTTAAATTGAACTCACGCCTGTTAGTTGAAATTTCGCATTTAATTTCATGATTTTTCAGAGATTAATCTCAAATCAGAATTTATTTTAGTTAACAGGTGTTCACTGGAACTATTCTCAGTTACGCTGGAGAGGTATACATGTGCGTGTACGTTTCTCCGGAGCAAGTTATGGTTCAGAAGCCCCTCATTAAGCAGGGATATTCGCTGGCAGAGGAAATTGCCAACAGCGTCAGTCACGGCATTGGGTTGGTGTTTGGTATCGTTGGGCTGGTGTTGCTACTGGTTCAGGCGGTGGATCTCAATGCCAGCGCCACAGCGATAACCAGTTACAGCCTCTATGGCGGCAGTATGATCCTGCTGTTCCTCGCTTCGACACTCTATCACGCCATTCCTCATCAACGGGCAAAAATGTGGCTGAAGAAATTTGACCACTGCGCTATTTATCTGTTGATTGCCGGAACCTACACGCCGTTTTTGCTGGTGGGGCTGGATTCTCCGTTAGCGCGTGGGTTGATGATTGTTATCTGGAGCCTGGCGCTGCTGGGGATTCTGTTTAAACTGACCATCGCGCACCGATTCAAAATTTTATCTCTGGTGACCTATCTGGCGATGGGCTGGTTGTCGCTGGTGGTGATTTATGAAATGGCAGTTAAGCTCGCGGCGGGCAGCGTTACCTTACTGGCGGTAGGCGGTGTGGTTTATTCGCTCGGGGTGATTTTCTACGTCTGCAAGCGCATTCCATACAATCATGCCATCTGGCACGGCTTTGTGCTCGGCGGTAGTGTGTGCCACTTTCTGGCGATCTATTTGTATATTGGGCAGGCGTAATTGGTGTTCCTTTGTAGGCATGATAAGACGCGTCAGCGTCGCATCAGGCGATAAATGCCTGATGCGATACAGAGATTTACTCTTCGAGCGAATACGGCAGTGGCTCGATACGCAATGTATTCGCATCGTCACGCACGCGGAAGATGCTGTCCGGTTCCATATCGTTATTCATGACGACCTGTACCACGACCTGACCATCTTCCAGTTTTACCGCAGCCAGCACCGTACCGGTACGACGCCAGTTCTCGCCCATTTTCAGCTCTAAATCTTCACCAGCTTCCGGCAGTCGGCTGGCACTACCTGCCAGCAACCAGAGCGCGCGTTTGTTGGCACCGCGGAATTTGGCCCGCGCCACCATCTCTTGTCCGGTATAGCATCCTTTCTTAAAGCTGATGCCGCCCAGCGCCTGGAGGTTGGTCGCCTGTGGGATAAACTGCCCGCTGTTGGCGGCATCAATCACCGGGAAACCCGCTTCAATGTTTAATGCCAGCCACTGTTGGCTATTGTTCAGTTCCGCTTCACCGCGCAGTTTATCGGTCAGCATATTGGCAGTGGCTTCATCGGTTACGATCAGGAAACGTTCTGCCGGGTGTTCAAACCATAGCAAAGTGGTCGCGCCTTCTTTAACTACCTGTTTTTCTTTCGAAGGCAGTTCACTAAAGATATTTGCCAGCGCGGCGCGCGCCTGAAAACCGGCAACACCAAGCAGCACACGCTCGTCGTCTGGCGCGATGGTCACTTTAGAGAATACCGCATATTTTTTCAGTTCAGTCAGCTGCGATTCACGCACGCTGCGCCGTTCAATCCATGCAAAGCCATCGCCGTCGCGGAACAGACGTAAATTGCTCCACATTTTACCTTTGGCGTCGCAATGGGCGGCGAGCAGGTGCTGATCTTCTGTCATCTGGCTGACATCTGCTGTCACCTGACCCTGCATATATTTTTCGCTGTCCGCGCCAGTAATGGTGGCAAGCGCCCAGTCATCAAGCGTCATCAGCGTCAGCGGTAAACGGGCAGAAGCCGTAGGCTGACGGGGAGGAAAAGGTGTAAAAGCCATAATAGAGTCCTGAGTTGCTTAACGGCGTATTAATGACTAATGGTAAAAGAGCTATGAGGCAATGCAAGTGCTTTCACTACGCGATCTGTGCCTTCTGCGAGGCGACTTCCAAAAAAATGAAGCCCTTGAATTGTTGTGAATTAATTTCGCGATCGCGATTGTGTTTACTGATATTCCCGCAAAAGAAGTCGAAAAACACGTTACAATAGCGGGGTACTGGATTTTCGTGAGACAGGAAGAAGATGGACATTAACAACAAAGCCCGCATTCATTGGGCATGCCGCCGTGGTATGCGCGAACTCGATATTTCAATCATGCCGTTTTTCGAACATGAGTACGACAGCTTAAGCGATGACGAAAAACGCATCTTTATTCGTCTGCTGGAATGTGACGATCCCGATCTGTTCAACTGGCTGATGAACCACGGTAAACCGGCCGATGCAGAACTGGAAATGATGGTCCGACTCATCCAGACACGGAACCGGGAACGTGGTCCTGTGGCAATCTGATTTGCGCGTCTCCTGGCGCGCACAGTGGCTTTCCTTGCTGATCCACGGGCTGGTTGCCGCTGTTATTTTACTCATGCCTTGGCCGCTCAGTTACACCCCGTTATGGATGGTGTTACTTTCGCTGGTGGTGTTTGATTGCGTTCGCAGCCAGCGACGCATTAATGCTCGCCAGGGAGAAATTCGCCTGTTGATGGACGGGCGTTTGCGTTGGCAAGGGCAGGAGTGGAGCATCGTCAAAGCGCCGTGGATGATTAAGAGCGGCATGATGCTGCGTTTACGTTCTGATAGCGGTAAACGGCAACATTTATGGCTGGCAGCCGACAGCATGGACGAAGCCGAATGGCGGGATTTACGGCGGATATTGTTGCAACAAGAGACGCAAAGATAAAGATGACGGCAAAGCATATGTGCTAAGCCGTCAGTGACATCAGGCGTAATGCTCTGCCATTTCGTTGAGGATTTGCTCGCACCAGCTCTGAATACGCTCGTCGCTAAGGTCATACTGGTTAGTTTCATCCAGCGCCAGACCCACGAACAGTTGCCCGTCAGCAATCACCGGTTTCGGACTGGTAAATTCATATCCTTCCGTTGGCCAGTAGCCGACGAACTTCACGCCTTTGGTCGAGAGTTTGTCATGCAGCATACCGAGCGCATCGAGGAACCACTCGCCGTATCCCAGTTGATCGCCAAGCCCATACAGCGCAACAATTTTACCTTCGAGGTTCAGGTCGTCGAGCTGATCCCAGACGGCTTCCCAGTCTTCCTGGATTTCACCAAAATCCCAGGTCGGGATACCCAGAATGAGCACATCGTACTGCTCCATTAATTTCGGGGAGTCGTCCTTGAGGTTATGTAAGGTCACCAGTTCTGGGCCGATAATATCGCGGATTTTTTCTGCCGCCATTTCGGTGTAACAGGTGCTGGAACCGTAAAAAAGACCCATATTCATAACGTAAGTTTCTCGATTCTGCTGTGGCTTTTGTGGCTAGTGTATCAGAATCGCTTTAGTCACGGCACAATAAGGCATAATGGATCAAATGAGTGACCATAAGGGGCGCAAGTGAAACAGGATCTGGCACGCATCGAGCAGTTTCTTGATGCTCTGTGGCTGGAAAAAAATCTGGCTGAAAATACGTTGAACGCTTACCGTCGCGATCTGTCAATGATGGTGGAGTGGTTGCATCACCGCGGGTTGACGCTGGCGACGGTGCAAAGTGACGATTTGCAGGCATTACTGGCAGAAAGGCTGGAGGGCGGGTATAAAGCCACCAGCTCAGCGCGTTTGCTGAGTGCAGTGCGCCGATTGTTCCAGTATCTTTATCGCGAAAAGTTTCGTGAAGACGATCCCAGTGCGCATCTCGCTTCACCGAAATTGCCACAGCGTTTGCCAAAAGATTTAAGCGAAGCGCAGGTCGAACGTTTATTACAGGCACCATTAATTGATCAGCCACTGGAGCTACGCGATAAAGCCATGCTTGAAGTGTTGTATGCTACCGGACTGCGTGTCTCTGAACTGGTCGGGCTGACAATGAGTGATATCAGCCTGCGTCAGGGCGTAGTGCGGGTCATTGGTAAAGGCAACAAAGAACGCCTTGTGCCGTTAGGTGAAGAGGCAGTTTACTGGCTGGAAACCTATCTGGAACATGGGCGTCCGTGGCTGCTGAATGGCGTGTCAATTGACGTGTTGTTTCCCAGTCAGCGCGCGCAGCAGATGACGAGACAAACCTTCTGGCACCGCATTAAACATTATGCTGTGCTGGCGGGTATCGACAGCGAAAAGCTGTCACCGCATGTGTTGCGTCACGCTTTTGCCACTCACTTATTAAATCATGGTGCGGATTTACGCGTGGTGCAGATGCTACTGGGCCACAGCGATCTCTCCACCACGCAAATTTATACGCATGTCGCTACAGAGCGTCTGCGGCAACTTCATCAACAGCATCACCCGCGGGCGTGATGTCTGAAAAGAACGGGAAGATTTATGAAGAAAGGTTTTATGTTATTTACGTTGTTGGCGGCGTTTTCAGGCTTTGCTCAGGCGGATGACGCGGCAATTCAACAGACGTTAGCCAAAATGGGCATCAAAAGCAGCGATATTCAGCCTGCACCCGTGGCTGGCATGAAGACAGTTCTGACTAACAGCGGTGTGTTGTACATCACCGATGATGGTAAACATATCATTCAGGGGCCAATGTATGACGTTAGCGGAACGGCACCGGTCAATGTCACCAATAAGATGCTGTTAAAGCAGCTGAACGCGCTTGAAAACGAGATGATCGTTTATAAAGCGCCGCAGGAAAAACACGTCATTACCGTGTTTACTGATATTACCTGTGGTTACTGCCACAAACTGCATGAGCAAATGGCAGACTACAACGCGCTGGGGATCACCGTGCGTTATCTTGCTTTCCCGCGCCAGGGGCTGGAGAGCCAGGCTGAGCAACAAATGAAAGCCATCTGGTGTGCGAAAGATAAAAACAAAGCGTTTGATGATGTGATGGCTGGTAAAGCTGCCACTCCGGCAAGTTGCGATATCGATATTGCCGATCATTACGCACTTGGCGTCCAGCTTGGCGTTAGCGGCACTCCGGCAATTGTGCTGAGCAATGGCACACTTGTTCCGGGTTACCAGCCACCGAAAGACATGAAAGAATTCCTCGACGAACACCAAAAAATGACCAGCGGTAAATAATTCGCGTGAAACAACAGATACAACTTCGTCGCCGTGAAGTCGATGAAACGGCAGACTTGCCCGCTGAATTGCCGCCCTTGCTGCGCCGTTTATACGCCAGCCGGGGAGTACGCAGTGCGCAAGAACTGGAACGCAGTGTTAAAGGTATGCTGCCCTGGCAGCAACTGAGCGGCGTCGAAAAGGCCGTTGAGATCCTTTACAACGCCTTTCGCGAAGGAACGCGGATTATGGTGGTCGGTGATTTCGACGCCGACGGTGCCACCAGCACGGCTCTAAGCGTGCTGGCGATGCGCTCGCTTGGTTGCAGCAATATCGACTACCTGGTACCAAACCGTTTCGAAGACGGTTACGGCTTAAGCCCGGAAGTGGTCGATCAGGCCCATGCCCGTGGCGCGCAGTTAATTGTCACGGTGGATAACGGTATTTCCTCCCATGCGGGGGTTGAACACGCTCGCTCGTTGGGCATTCCGGTTATTGTTACCGATCACCATTTGCCGGGCGAAACCTTACCCGCGGCGGAAGCGATCATTAACCCTAACTTGCGCGACTGTAATTTCCCGTCGAAATCACTGGCAGGCGTGGGGGTAGCGTTTTATCTGATGCTGGCGCTGCGCACCTTTTTGCGCGATCAGGGCTGGTTTGATGAGCGCGGCATCGCAATTCCTAATCTGGCAGAACTGCTGGATCTGGTCGCGCTGGGGACAGTGGCGGACGTCGTACCGCTGGACGCTAATAATCGCATTCTGACCTGGCAGGGGATGAGTCGCATCCGTGCCGGTAAGTGCCGTCCGGGGATTAAAGCGCTGCTGGAAGTGGCAAATCGCGATGCGCAAAAACTCGCCGCCAGCGATTTAGGTTTTGCGCTGGGGCCACGTCTCAATGCTGCCGGGCGACTGGATGATATGTCCGTTGGTGTGGCGCTGTTGCTGTGCGACAACATCGGCGAAGCGCGCGTGCTGGCAAATGAACTCGATGCGCTAAACCAGACGCGAAAAGAGATCGAACAAGGAATGCAGATTGAAGCCCTGACCCTGTGCGAGAAACTGGAGCGCAGCCGTGACACGCTACCCGGCGGGCTGGCAATGTATCACCCCGAATGGCATCAGGGCGTGGTCGGCATTCTGGCTTCGCGCATTAAAGAGCGTTTTCACCGCCCGGTTATCGCTTTTGCGCCAGCGGGCGACGGTACGTTAAAAGGTTCTGGTCGCTCGATTCAGGGGCTACACATGCGCGATGCGCTGGAGCGGTTAGACACGCTCTACCCTGGCATGATGCTCAAGTTTGGCGGTCATGCGATGGCGGCGGGTTTGTCGCTGGAAGAGGATAAATTCGAACTCTTTCAACAACGGTTTGGCGAACTGGTTACCGAGTGGTTAGATCCTTCTTTATTGCAAGGGGAAGTGGTATCAGACGGCCCATTAAGTGCGGCAGAGATGACCATGGAAGTGGCGCAACTGCTGCGTGATGCTGGCCCGTGGGGACAAATGTTCCCGGAGCCGCTGTTTGACGGTCATTTCCGTCTGCTGCAACAGCGACTGGTGGGTGAACGTCATTTGAAAGTCATGGTCGAACCGGTCGGCGGCGGTCCGCTGCTGGACGGTATTGCTTTTAATGTCGATACCGCCCTCTGGCCGGATAACGGCGTGCGCGAAGTGCAACTGGCTTACAAGCTGGATATCAACGAGTTTCGTGGCAACCGCAGCCTGCAAATTATCATCGACAATATCTGGCCAATTTAGCGTCATCTTCTCTATAAAAAAGAGCGTGGATTGGGTACAATCCCGCTCTTATCACCGCATTTTGACTAGCTCAATAAAAGAAATCAGACCATGTTTGAAATTAATCCGGTAAATAATCGCATTCAGGACCTCACGGAACGCTCCGACGTTCTTAGGGGGTATCTTTGACTATGACGCCAAGAAAGAGCGTCTGGAAGAAGTAAACGCCGAGCTGGAACAGCCGGATGTCTGGAACGAACCCGAACGCGCACAGGCGCTGGGTAAAGAGCGTTCCTCCCTCGAAGCCGTTGTCGACACCCTCGACCAAATGAAACAGGGGCTGGAAGATGTTTCTGGTCTGCTGGAACTGGCTGTAGAAGCTGACGACGAAGAAACCTTTAACGAAGCCGTTGCTGAACTCGACGCCCTGGAAGAAAAACTGGCGCAGCTTGAGTTCCGCCGTATGTTCTCTGGCGAATATGACAGCGCCGACTGCTACCTCGATATTCAGGCAGGCTCTGGCGGTACGGAAGCACAGGACTGGGCGAGCATGCTTGAGCGTATGTATCTGCGCTGGGCAGAATCGCGTGGTTTCAAAACTGAAATCATCGAAGAGTCGGAAGGTGAAGTGGCGGGTATTAAATCCGTGACGATCAAAATCTCCGGCGATTACGCTTATGGCTGGCTGCGTACAGAAACCGGCGTTCACCGCCTGGTGCGTAAGAGCCCGTTTGACTCCGGCGGTCGTCGCCACACGTCGTTCAGCTCCGCGTTTGTTTACCCGGAAGTTGATGATGATATCGATATCGAAATCAATCCGGCGGATCTGCGCATCGACGTTTATCGCGCATCCGGCGCGGGCGGTCAGCACGTTAACCGTACCGAATCTGCGGTGCGTATTACTCACATCCCAACTGGGATCGTGACCCAGTGCCAGAACGACCGTTCCCAGCACAAGAACAAAGACCAGGCCATGAAGCAGATGAAAGCGAAGCTTTATGAACTGGAGATGCAGAAGAAAAATGCCGAGAAACAGGCGATGGAAGATAACAAATCCGACATCGGCTGGGGCAGCCAGATTCGTTCTTATGTCCTTGATGACTCCCGCATTAAAGATCTGCGTACCGGGGTAGAAACCCGCAACACGCAGGCCGTGCTGGACGGCAGCCTGGATCAATTTATCGAAGCAAGTTTGAAAGCAGGGTTATGAGGAACCAACATGTCTGAACAACACGCACAGGGCGCTGACGCGGTAGTCGATCTTAACAATGAATTGAAAACGCGTCGTGAGAAGCTGGCGAACCTGCGTGAGCAGGGGATTGCCTTCCCGAACGATTTCCGTCGCGATCATACCTCTGACCAATTGCACGCAGAATTCGACGGTAAAGAGAACGAAGAACTGGAAGCGCTGAACATCGAAGTCGCCGTTGCTGGCCGCATGATGACCCGTCGTATTATGGGTAAAGCGTCTTTCGTTACCCTGCAGGACGTTGGCGGTCGCATTCAGCTGTACGTTGCCCGTGACGATCTGCCGGAAGGCGTTTACAACGAGCAGTTCAAAAAATGGGACCTCGGCGATATCCTCGGCGCGAAAGGTAAACTGTTCAAAACCAAAACCGGCGAACTGTCTATCCACTGTACCGAGCTGCGTCTGCTGACCAAAGCACTGCGTCCGCTGCCGGACAAATTCCACGGCTTGCAGGACCAGGAAGCGCGCTATCGTCAGCGTTATCTGGATCTCATCTCTAACGATGAATCCCGCAACACCTTTAAAGTGCGCTCGCAGATCCTCTCTGGTATTCGCCAGTTCATGGTGAACCGCGGCTTTATGGAAGTTGAAACGCCGATGATGCAGGTGATCCCTGGCGGTGCCGCTGCGCGTCCGTTTATCACTCACCATAACGCGCTGGATCTCGACATGTACCTGCGTATCGCGCCGGAACTGTACCTCAAGCGTCTGGTGGTCGGTGGCTTCGAGCGTGTATTCGAAATCAACCGTAACTTCCGTAACGAAGGTATTTCCGTACGTCATAACCCAGAGTTCACCATGATGGAACTCTATATGGCTTACGCAGATTACAAAGATCTGATCGAGCTGACCGAATCGCTGTTCCGTACTCTGGCACAGGATATTCTCGGTAAGACGGAAGTGACCTACGGTGACGTAACGCTGGACTTCGGTAAACCGTTCGAAAAACTGACCATGCGTGAAGCGATCAAGAAATATCGCCCGGAAACTGACATGGCGGATCTGGACAACTTCGACTCTGCGAAAGCGATTGCTGAATCTATCGGCATCCACGTTGAGAAGAGCTGGGGTCTGGGCCGTATCGTTACCGAGATCTTCGAAGAAGTGGCAGAAGCACATCTGATCCAGCCGACCTTCATTACTGAATATCCGGCAGAAGTTTCTCCTCTGGCGCGTCGTAACGACGTTAACCCGGAAATCACAGACCGCTTTGAGTTCTTCATTGGTGGGCGTGAAATCGGTAACGGCTTTAGCGAGCTGAATGACGCGGAAGATCAGGCGCAGCGCTTCCTGGATCAGGTTGCCGCGAAAGATGCAGGTGACGACGAAGCGATGTTCTACGACGAAGATTATGTCACCGCACTGGAACATGGCTTACCGCCGACAGCAGGTCTGGGAATTGGTATCGACCGTATGGTAATGCTGTTCACCAACAGCCATACCATCCGCGACGTTATTCTGTTCCCGGCGATGCGTCCGGTAAAATAAGCATTACGTTATGCTCATAACCCCGGCAAATGTCGGGGTTTTTAATTGTGCTGCGCGAAAGCAGACAACAATTTTCTTGCTTCACTATTGGCTGCCTGCATCACCATCCACGGACTGAACGCCCACGGCGTGGCATCAATACCGTGTAATACATCTGCTAAATCACACCATTGATAATCCATCACTTCATCATCATTGATCTGTAAAGCACTGGTCGTGCGTGCGGCAAATACCGGACACACTTCATTTTCCACAATGCCACTCGGATCGGTGGCGCGGTAGCGAAAGTCAGGATAGATAGATTCAGGAGGCGTAATTTCCACGCCAAGCTCATAACGGCAACGGCGGATCACCGCGTCTTCGTTGCTTTCTCCCAGTTGTGGGTGCCCACAAACCGAGTTAGTCCACACGCCAGGCCACGCTTTTTTGCTCAGTGCGCGGCGGGTAACTAATAATTGCCCTTTGGCATTAAACAGCCAACTGGAGAACGCGAGATGTAAGAGAGTGTCTGCCGTGTGTGCGGCATACTTTTCCAGCGTACCCGTGGGAACTCCCTGTGCATTCAATAAAATGACGTGTTCCGTTTGCATAATTTCTCACATGTAATTCTAATCACTCATCATTATAGATAATTGAAGAGTGAAATGATTAACCAAGTGAGCGTTTATCGACAACCGCCCGTTTTGAGCGGATGTCGACAGGTAAAAACCATTTAAAAAAGCAGCATCATATATTTGAAGCGACTTTCAATGGCCATTGCAACACAGTCAGAAATGACAGGAATAGAGAGAGTAAAAAGCAACAACAGACTGAATATAGCGCGCATTAAAAGATTCATATTATTCTCCATGCTCATTTTTCTTCAGCTTGCGCATCAGAAGCCACATACGTACTGTCCTGACTTTTAAATCTTTATCAGAGACGGATTCCTTCACCAGATCAGCATGATGCTGATAGCCATTAAAGAAGACGTTCAGCACAACGGCGCTAAGGGTTGCGAGCATAATGCCGCTATGCAGCAACGGTTGCAGTACGGCCGGTAACTTAGAAAAGAAATCGTGAGAGAGCGTCGGAGTCATGCCAACGCCGAGACTGATCGCCACAATATAGAGGTTGTAACGGTTGGTGGTGTAGTTACAGCGCGACAGAATTCGAATCCCTGTCGCCAGTACCATGCCGAACATCACCAGCCCAGCACCGCCCAGCACAAATTGCGGAATGGAGGCGACCAGCACCGCCATTTTTGGCACCATGCCAAACATGATTAATATAATTCCCGAAGAAATACACACCCAGCGGCTATGAACGCGCGTCACGCTAACCAGGCCAACGTTTTGTGAAAATGAGGTGTGGGGGAAGCTGTTAAACGTTCCGCCTATCATTGTCCCTACGCCATCGACACGCAGCCCGCGAATAATATCGTGCGAAGAGAGTTTACGACCGACTATTTCACCCAGTGCCAGGAACATCCCCATCGACTCGATAAACACGATGATTAACACGGCAGTCATGGTCAGAATGGAAACGGGATCGAAAATCGGCATACCAAATGACATCGGCGTGACAATCGCAAACCACGAGGCATCATGTAGCCCGGATAAATTGACTTCATTCATCATCCACGAAAGTAAAAAGCCAAATACAATCCCCAGTAATACGGCGACGTTGGACATAAATCCTTTCGCATAGCGAGTAATGAGCAAGATAAAAATTAAGACAGCAAAGGAGATACCTAAATAAACGGGATTACCATATTGCGGATTCCCTTTACCTCCGGCGGCCCAGTCAATACCCACCTGAATGATGCTAAGTCCGATAGAAGTAATCACCACACCGGTAACCAGTGGCGGGAATAAAGGCATCAAGCGACCGATAAGTGGCGCTAATAATGTGGTGATAAAACCCGCGGCGATAGTGGCACCAAATATCCCCAGCAGGCCGATATCCGGGTTCATCCCAATGGCTATCATTGGTGTTACAGCGGCGAAGGTCACCGACATAATCACCGGCAGGCGGATCCCCATAAAGCGGCCGATACCGATACATTGCAATAATGTGACGATCCCGCAGCAAAAGAGATCCGAGCTAATGAGCATCGCAATAGCTTCTTTGGAGAGGCCAAGCCTGTCGCCAATCATAAGAGGAACAGCGACTGCACCTGCGTACATGACAAGGACGTGTTGCAGACCGAGTATGATCAGCTTTCCTGGTGATAATATGCGGTCAACCTCATCAGTTGGGCGGTCTTGCCCTGAAGATGAGGGAAGTTGGGAATCTATGGCGCTCATCAGTGTTTCTCCTTTCGCCCGCCAGAGTAAAAAGCAACCGTTTACGTTCATGAAACTGTCTAAACACATGCTCGTGGAGTGCCAGTTTTTGCGAGGAAGGGGAGTTAGAGACAGGAATTGCGGAGGCAATCACATAATCGTGGTTAAACCACGAAAATGAGAAGAGAACCTGACAATGGAATTATCTGTAATTTTCTCATATTGATATTTCATTAATCATTCTGGCATGTCGCACTCTCGCATTTAATCGTTTTTATCTGGATAGCATTCTTTTGATCGGCAATGTTGAAATAATGAAAGCTGCATAGATTGAGGGGCAATAATTTGAACTCAGTCGCAAAATTATAATTAAATCGGCCATGCTACCTAATATATGCCCGTTTATTGCATCGCGAAATTTGAGAAGACATAACTCATTAAATGAAAGGGATGCAAATGAATAAGTTTATCGCTGCTGAAGCTGCGGAATGTATAGGCTGTCATGCTTGTGAAATTGCCTGTGCGATGGCACATAATCAAGAAAACTGGCCGCTGAGTCACAGTGACTTTCGACCGCGTATCCACGTTGTAGGGAAAGGCCAGGCTGCGAATCCGGTGGCCTGCCATCACTGCAACAATGCCCCTTGCGTTACGGCTTGTCCGGTTAATGCTCTGACTTTCCAGCCCGATAGCGTACAACTGGACGAGCAAAAATGTATTGGTTGTAAAAGATGCGCAATCGCTTGCCCCTTTGGCGTCGTTGAGATGGTCGATACGATTGCGCAGAAATGCGACCTTTGTAACCAGCGCAGTTCCGGCACGCAAGCCTGTATTGAAGTCTGCCCAACACAGGCGTTACGGCTGATGGACGATAAAGGGTTGCAGCAGATAAAGGTGGCCCGCCAGCGCAAAACGGCAGCAGGAAAAGCGTCATCAGACGCTCAGCCATCTCGCAGTGCAGCGTTGCTCCCCGTTAACTCGCGTAAAGGCGCAGATAAAATTTCAGCGAGTGAACGGAAAACCCACTTTGGCGAAATCTATTACGGGCTGGATCCACAACAAGCGACTTATGAGAGTGACCGCTGTGTTTATTGCGCCGAAAAAGCTAACTGCAACTGGCATTGCCCGCTGCATAACGCTATTCCGGATTACATCCGTCTGGTACAGGAAGGAAAGATTATTGAAGCGGCAGAACTTTGCCACCAGACCAGTTCCTTACCAGAAATCTGCGGCAGGGTATGCCCACAGGACCGTCTTTGTGAAGGCGCATGTACTTTGAAAGATCACTCTGGCGCAGTCTCTATCGGGAATCTGGAACGCTACATCACCGATACCGCGCTGGCGATGGGCTGGCGTCCCGATGTCAGCAAAGTTGTTCCCCGTAGCGAAAAAGTGGCGGTGATTGGCGCTGGACCTGCAGGATTAGGGTGTGCTGATATTCTGGCGCGCGCGGGAGTTCAGGTTGATGTCTTTGATCGCCATCCAGAAATTGGCGGTATGCTGACTTTTGGCATTCCTCCTTTCAAACTCGATAAAACGGTATTAAGCCAGCGGCGAGAGATATTCACCGCAATGGGAATCGACTTTCATCTTAACTGTGAAATTGGCCGCGATATTACCTTTGGCGATTTAACTTCTGAATATGATGCAGTTTTCATCGGCGTGGGGACTTACGGGATGATGCGAGCAGATCTGCCGCATGAAGATGCGCCCGGTGTCATTCAGGCTCTACCGTTCCTGACTGCCCATACCCGCCAGCTCATGGGGTTGCCGGAGTCTGAAGAGTATCCGCTGACGGATGTGGAAGGTAAGCGAGTCGTGGTATTGGGCGGTGGCGATACGACCATGGATTGTTTGCGGACTTCCATCCGCCTCAATGCCGCCAGCGTGACCTGCGCGTATCGTCGTGATGAAGTCAGTATGCCGGGCTCGCGCAAAGAGGTGGTCAATGCGCGCGAGGAAGGTGTCGAGTTTCAATTCAATGTTCAGCCGCAATATATCGCTTGTGACGAAGATGGGCGTTTAACTGCGGTGGGCCTGATTCGTACCGCCATGGGTGAGCCGGGGCCGGATGGTCGCCGTCGTCCTCGTCCGGTAGCGGGTTCAGAGTTTGAATTGCCCGCCGATGTTCTCATTATGGCCTTTGGTTTCCAGGCGCATGCCATGCCGTGGTTGCAGGGCAGCGGAATTAAACTCGATAAATGGGGCCTGATTCAAACCGGTGACGTCGGGTATTTACCTACCCAGACGCATCTGAAAAAAGTCTTTGCTGGTGGTGATGCTGTTCATGGCGCGGATCTGGTTGTCACTGCAATGGTCGCAGGAAGGCAGGCGGCGCGCGATATGTTAACTCTGTTTGATACGAAGGCATCGTGATGAAATCGTTAATTATCGTTAATCCGGCTGACTGTATTGGCTGCCGTACTTGTGAAGTAGCCTGTGTGGTCGCTCACCCTTCAGAACAGGAGTTGAATGCCGATGTCTTTTTACCCCGGCTGAAGGTACAGCGACTGGACAGCATCAGTGCGCCGGTGATGTGCCATCAGTGTGAAAACGCCCCTTGTGTTAGCGCTTGCCCCGTGGGGGCGCTGACGATGGGCGAGCAGGTGGTGCAGACCAATTCTGCCCGTTGTATTGGCTGTCAGAGTTGCGTCAGTGCGTGCCCGTTTGGAATGATCACCATTCAGTCGTTGCCGGGGGATACCCGGCAACAAATCGTGAAATGCGATCTCTGTGAACAGCGGGAAGAGGGGCCAGCCTGCGTTGAATCTTGCCCAACACAGGCGCTGCAGTTGCTTACTGAAAGAGAACTCAGGCGAGTCCGCCAGCAGCGTATTGTTGCCAGCGGTGAGAATCCTCTGTGAAAGAAATCTCCGCGCTGAAAGGCGCGGAGAATCTATTAGATTGCCCAACCACCCGCGTAAAATGCGACCAGTGCGGCAGTAATGATCACCGTACCAATATTCAGCTTTTGCCATTCGCGTGCAAAGACGCGGCCTACGACCAGTGTCACAAAGCCCAGCATAATACCGGTAACGATATTACAAGTCAGAACGATGAACACGGCACACACCAGGCCAGCCATAGCGTCAATAAAATCATTGAAATCCAGCTTCGAGACGTTACTTAACATCAGCAAACCTACGTACATCAGAGCGGGTGCAGTGGCGTAACCAGGGATCAAAAATGACAGCGGTGATAAGAACAGAATCAGCAGGAATAACGCCCCCACTACGGTTGCGGTTAACCCTGTTTTACCCCCGGCGGCGGTTCCTGCCGCTGATTCGATATAAACCGCTGCGGGCGCTGCGCCCACCAGGCCGGAGAATATTGAACTTACTGAGTCACTGGTCAGGGCTTTGCCGCCGTTGATGATCTGGTTGTCTTTATCCAACAAATTCGCCTGACCGGCGACGGCACGGATGGTGCCAGTGGCGTCGAACACTGCGGTCATCACCAATGCCAGTACACTCGGAAGTACAGTTGGCTGGAGTGCGCCCATAATATCGAGGCTGAAAATCAGAGACTTACCATCTTCGCCAGTCAGGCTTGGCATCGCCACCAGACCGTGGTATTTCACCGCTGGATCAAAGATTAAGCCGATGATCGAGATGGCAATAATCACCAACAAGATCCCGCCGGGTACGCGGCACTTTTCCAGACCGAAGATGACCGCCAGCCCCAGTAAGCTCATCATCACCGGGAAGGAGGTAAACGCACCGAGCGCCACTGGCAAGCCTTCAATCGGGTTTTTGATAACCATTCCCACACCGTTAGCAGCAATCAGCAGCAGAAACAGGCCGATACCGATACCTGTACCGTGAGCTATCCCCATCGGTAAATTACGTAAGATCCAGGTACGCACACCGGTTACGGAAATGGCGGTGAAGATGACGCCCATCAGAAAGACCGCGCCCAGTGCGACAGGAACGCTAATTTGTTGCCCGAGTACCAGACTGAATGCGGTAAACGCCGTCAGGGAAATCGCGCAACCAATCGCCATTGGCAAATTGGCCCATAACCCCATCAGCAACGAGCCGAAGCCCGCGACCAGACAGGTGGCAACAAACACAGCTGCGGGAGGAAAACCTGCTTTGCCCAGCATTCCCGGAACAACGATAACGGAATAAACCATGGCCAGAAAGGTCGTTAAGCCAGCCAGTACTTCCTGACGAACGGTACTGCCACGAGCGGTAATTTTAAAATAATTATCCAGCGCGCCCTGTGGCTTTGGTGCGTCCGGTGTTTGTAGGATGTCTCCAGACATAATGATGTCCTCACGAGGATGTTAAAGTTTTATTATTAGTTGCGTTCGTACACCAGACGACCATCAACGTAGGTGCGGTAGATCGAACGGTCATCGCCCAACGTCATCATCACGAACAATTTGTCGACTAAAGAAACAGAGTTGTCATAGCGCAGCTGCTGTAGCGGAGTGGCGGTGGGTTCCATCACCACGAAATCAGCCTCTTTGCCAGGTAAAAAGTTGCCAATCAAATCGTCAAGGCCCAGAGATTTCGCTCCGCCGAGCGTGGCCAGGTAAAATGCTTCATATGCCGAGAGGCGATAGCCTTGTAGTTGCAACACTTTGTAGGCTTCGTTTAGCGTTTGCAGCATGTTGAAAGTGGTTCCGGCACCGATATCCGTTCCCATGCCCACTTTAACTTTCTTCTGCCATGCTTTTTTCAAGTTGAATAAGCCGCTGCCGAGGTAAAGGTTGGAGGTCGGACAGAAAGCAATGCTGGATTTGGTTTCGCTGAGACGATCCCACTCTTTTTCTTCGAGATGGACGCAGTGAGCAAAGACACAGTTTTTACCGGTCAGGCCGTACTGATGGTAAACATCCAGATAACCATCATGGTCAGGATAAAGCGATTTCACCCAGGCAATTTCATCTTTGTTTTCACAGAGATGGGTATGTACCCACGTATCCGGATATTCTTCTTTCAGGCGTTGCGCCATCGCCATCTGTTCAGGAGATGAGGTAGGGGCGAAGCGTGGCGTAATCGCATACAACAGACGACCATTTTTGTGCCAGCGTTCGATCAGTTCTTTGCTTTGGTGATAGCTGCTTTCGGCAGTGTCGAGCAGATAATCCGGTGCGTTGCGGTCCATCATCACCTTACCGGCAATCATACGCATATTGATATGACTGGCGGCTTCAAACAGCGCATCAACGGATTGCGGATGAACAGTGCCAAACACCAGCGCCGTGGTGGTTCCGTTACGTAAAAGCTGCTTGATGAAGAATGCCGACATTTCGCGGGCGTACTCTAAATCCTCATAACGACGTTCAGTAGGGAAAGTGTGTTTATTCAACCACTCCAGCAATTGTTCACCATAGGCCCCCACCATTTCACTTTGCGGATAATGGATATGTGTATCGACAAAGCCCGGTACTATCAGTTTGCCGCGATAGTCGCGCACGCGAATGGTGTCAGGAATTTGATGCTTTCCGTCTTCCCATTCGCCAAACCATTCCACTTTTCCCTGTTTAATGAGTAATAAACCATCCTCAATAAACCGCAGCGCAGAGGCAATCTCTTCCGGGTTATCGACCGTACGGGTGACATCAATAAAACTGCCTCGTACCGCTTTTAACGTGTGTTCTCCTGACATCATTGACTCCTTTACTGTTAATCCATCTCTTCCGCTGAGGTAATACCAGGCAGAACGTTTTCCTGTCGGTAGCCACCAGGGAGGATAATATTTAATAAAATCGCAGTTAACCCGCCAGCACAAATAGGGTTTTCAACTAATACATAAATAGAGGCTGGCAATATTTTAAAAATTTCGGGATCGTAGGAGACGCCAAGTCCTAAACCTAAAGAAGTGGCGACAATAAGTGTTTCTCGGCGCTTTAAACCGTTGGTGATGATGATGCGAATCCCAGCGATAGCAATCATGGAAAACATCAACGTCATTGCGCCTCCCAGAACTGCCGAGGGTATGGTTGTGAAGAAGCCGCCAATCATCGGAAACAAGCCGAGGATAACCAGCATTACCGCGATGGTTCGCCCGACATAACGTGAAGCGACGCCAGTCATCTGAATAACCCCATTATTTTGCGCAAACGTGGTTAATGGTAATGAACCGACAGCGGAGGCGATAACAGAAACCAGACCATCTGCCAGCACGCCGCCTTTCAGTCGGGACTGATACTCTTCCCCCTGAATGGGGCGGCGGGAAACCATTGCCGTGGCGGTGATATCGCCGACTGCTTCCAGCACGCTAAGCAGATAAATCGTGCCAACCACCAGGAACTGATGGAAGCTAAAACTAAAGCCGTATTTGAACGGATGCGGGATGGTGATTAACGGCAAATTGCGCATACTGCTGAAATCCACCATGCCCAGGCATAACGATGCGATATAGCCGACACATAGCCCAATGGCGATCCCTCCCATGCGTAGCAACGGACTGCGACAGCAGTTAAAGCCGATCACCACAATTAAAACCAATAAACCAACGCCGAGATGTTCGTAATTGCCGAACGTACCGCTGCTTTTGGCTGCAAATCCTCCACCAAAATCGATAATGCCGACTTTAATCAGGCTTAAGCCGATCATCAGTACCACAATACCGCTGACGGTAGGCGTAATAACCCGACGTAAATAGGGCAGGATAAATGAAGATCCGACAACCAGAAATGCGCCAACGAAGGAGACGCCGAGGAGCGACGACATGATTAACTCTTCGTGAAAACCGTCGCTTTTCATGCTGCTGCCCAGCGCAATCATGACCGTAACAAATGAAAAATTGACTGACTGAATTGAGAGAAGACCAGAACCGACGATGCCGTAGCGGTTTACTTGTAACCAGGTACCAATACCAGAGGCGATCATCGCCATAGAAACCAGATAGGCGGTTGTTTCAGCGGAAAGCTGTAAGGCCGCACCCACGATTAACGCGGGGGTTACCATCGGAACGAAAATTGCCAACAGATGGGTAATGGCACCAACGAGAGCCTGATGAAAGGGAGGGCGATCCTCCAGTTCAAATATAAGGTCAGAACCTGCATGGTTTATATCAGACATCCCTTCACTCCTTTTAAAGTAAATTTGATCATCTGAATCAGTAAAATAAATTCCCACGAATTTGGGGCGCAGGACGCCTTGAGAACGGCTTATCTCATTTTCGCAGTCACTATTTAGTCATCGTCCAAACAGAGAAACAGGCCGCCGAAGCGGCCATTTATTATTTATATTTTTTCCAGCGCGGTGAGTATTTTCTCCGGTGTGAAATGCCATTCGCGTAACCAGATGCCGCATGCATCGTGAATTGCGATAGCAATCGCCGGAGCTGCGCCATTTACACCGATTTCCGAGATCGATTTCGCCCCGAACGGGCCGACTTTATCGTCGCTCGGCACCAGCACAGCGCGGAAATCACGCGGAATGTCACCAATTTTCGGTGCGCCGTAACTGCGTAAATCACGCGTTAACGGGTGACCTTCGGCGTCATAAATGATCTCTTCGCTCATACTGTGGCCGATAGCTCGCAGAGTGGCACCGTAGATTTGTCCCAACGCTAACTCTGGATTGACCGGTGTACCGCAATCCAGCAAGGCGTAGAATTTATCCAGGCGGATTTCACCCGTACGCGTGTTGACGGCAACTTCAGCAAAGTTTGCGCCATACGGGAAGGCGAAATCAGGCGTGATATAACTGCCAGTTCCCACCAGTGAACCAAAGCCGGTGCCGGTTTCGCCTTTATGGGCTATCTCTCCGAAACTAACTTCGCCTTTCTTGCCGCGAACGACGCCCGGCGTTGCTAGTTGAACATCTGCCACTGGCTCACCCAACATTTGCGCGCCGTGGAACAGGATTTTCTCCCGCAGATTTTCCGCTGCCAAACGCGCAGCGTTACCCGAGAAGCAAGTACCGGACGAGGCATATGCGCCTTTATCAAACAGTGCATGATCGGTATCACCAGAGATAACATGCACGTCCTGCGGTGGGCAGTGCAGCACTTCTGCTGCCAGTTTCGTCACCACAGTATCCAAACCAGTACCAATATCCGCACCGCCAGAATGAACGATAAAGGTACCGTCTGATTCCAGTTTGATCATGCAGTTAGCCTGATCGATATCCGGGATACCCGATTTCTGCATGATAATGGCGACGCCACGACCGATGTGCCAGTCACCGTTTTGTGGTTTTGGTGAAGACCATTGGATCATCTCGCGACCCTGACGCAGGATCTCTTCCAGTGCGCAGCTGGCGGCGGAAGGAACGGAGGTCGGCGCTTTACCTTCACCGATTGCACCGAGAATTTTCAGCTCTTGCCCTTCGTGTACCCGGTTACGTTCGATAATTTCCAGTTGGTCGATCTGTAACTGTTCAGCCAATTCCGCTAATGCCATGGTGATAGCGAAGTTACCTTTCGGTGCGCCATAACCCTGATAAGCACCATTTGGGCAAATGTTGCTGTAGTAGGTGGTGACCTGGAAATCGACGTTATCACACGGATATAACGGCAGCGACAGCGCCGGTCCGTTACACGGTACGGTGAGTGAGTGGTTGCCGTAAGGGCCCGTGTTGGCGCGGAAATCCATCTTCACTGCCGTCAGGCGACCATCTTTTTTCGCGCCCAGTTTGACGGTGACTTTCGCGACGTGGCGAGAGGTGTTAGCAATAAACTCTTCTTCACGGGTGTAGCGGAACAGTACCGGACGTCCGGTCACGCAGGTTGCCCAGGCGCACACTTCTTCCAGCAGGATGTCCTGTTTGGAACCAAAACCGCCGCCTACACGTTCTTTAATGACATGAACTTTATGTTGTTTCATGCCCACGAGGCGCGCGACCTGGCGGCGTAAGTGCCATGGTACCTGGGTGGAGGCGTGGATCACCAGACGATCACCGTCCATACGGGTAAAGCAGATATGTGTTTCAGTCGGGCACTGCTGTGCCTGCGTTGAGTTATAGGTTCGCTCAATGATCACATCGGCATCGGCAAAGCCTTTGTCCATATCGCCAATATGACCATGAATACTGGCAGCGATATTTTTGCGTGGGCGAGAACCGATCGGGAAGTTGATGATCATATGCTCGCCGCGCTGGGCTGCATGGCTGTTATCATCTTCCAGAGTATCTGGCGCACCAGCAACATACACCACCGGTTCATCGTGCACGACAGGCGCATCTTCCGCCATTGCTTCGTCGATCGACATTACCGGTTTAAGCACTTCATATTCAACGTCGATGAGCTTCAATGCTTCGAGCGCAATGTCTTCACTTTCAGCGACGACCGCAGCAACACGATCGCCGACGTGACGCATTTTCTTGCCGAACATACGGCGGTCAAGCGGTGACGGTTCCGGTGCGCTCTGACCACCCGGGGTATAGTAGATATCTGGGCAATTCAGGTGAGTAATAACGTGAACGACGCCCGGTAAGGCTTCAGCTTTGCTGACATCCAGATGAGTAATCAGTGCGTGAGCGTGTGGGCTACGTAACATTTTAATGACGCAGGCGTCAGCCGTTACGCGGTCTTCAACATAGCAGGGTTTCGCCTGCACCATTTTCGCGGCATCAGTTTTAGGATAATGCTTACCAATGACTTCAAGGTCGTCACGGAAAGTCGGAGCGATATCAATGGTGGCCTGCGGATTATTTTTACGTGCAACCGCCAGTTCAATGACCTGATAGTATTGTTGCCAGCCTGCATCGCGGCTGAACAAACCAGAAAGCGCGTCGTCGATCTCTTCGCGGGTCGGTGCGGCAATGCGATCGAGAAGATCGGTGATAATCAGAGCCGCAGCTGGATCGTTATAACCAGACTGCACCACGCCAACATCAACCATGGCCTGTTGAACCAGACTTAACTCGTTCCATTTGCCCAGAGATTCTGCGGTACGAATATCTGCCTTCTCTAACTGTGCGGCAATAAGCAAGGACGCGTTAACGATATTACCGTTAAAGATAATTGCGTCAGAACCGGCAAACCCGAATCCATCATCGCTGTTGCGTACAGAGTGCATTCCCATGTTAAACAACAGCTTTTGCACGTTTTCGCCTGGATTAACGGTTAGCTCCTGAGGCGCGCCATTTAAAGTAAAGTGGATGATCATACGGCTTCCTCCCCAGCCTGTTGGCAGTCGGCATACAGGTCGGCTACCAGAACTCCCGTGATATAGCGTTTATAGGCCACGCTGCCCCGCAAATCTTCCTGCGGGAAAATGACGTTGGCGACAGCCTGTTCAAGGGCATCGCCTTCCAGGTTTTGTTTTTCAACATCGTGCAGACGCAGTGCTTTACTGGCTACGCCATCCAGCGCAATTCGCATACCGTCGTGGTCTGTTATTGCAACGGCTGCCGTCACGACGGTTAAACCTGCCTGAGAACGGCTAATTTTGCGAGTCGCACAGGTGCGATACGGATCTTTAATGATGATTTCGGTTAGCAGGCGATCGCATGGGCAGGCCAGGTACTCCTCAATTGACAGAGTTTCACCGTTGCCAAAAACCAGTTCGGCATCTAGTGCCAGCAGGACGGGAAGCAGCACCGACTCTTCCTGCCGGGCGGCGATTTCACCACCAATGGTCGACTGATTACGAATATGGCGAGAGTAGACAAAGCCGAGAGCCTCACGCAGTGCTGCAGGAATAAACCGTGCATCACGCAGTGTTTGCAAGCGAGACATCGCGCCAATTCGTAGTGCACCGTTATCCCAGTCAATCCAGTCCAGCTCCAGATCCTGCAAGGAAATGGCAATCTTTTTATCGGTACGGGTTGGTGTAGCGTTGAGTTTGCTGCCCCCGGCGAACCAGACGGCTTCATCCTGGTAGCGGCGCTTCAGTTCCAGCGCTTGTTCGACAGAGTCGGGTCTGAAAAATTGTTCAATCATCGTCTTTCCTTAATTTCCCCTCTTCTCTGAAAGAAGAGGGGAGCTGTTATTTATGCCAGCGCATCCATCCGACGCCACATACTGGCAGCGGCTTTTCTGGCTTGCGCATAAATGGAATCGCAATCGAAGTTAAACTGACGGTCTTCATAGACCATCACACCATTGACCATCACGCTGTGAACGCTGCCTGAGCCCATACCGAAAGCGATATGCCCGGCGATATTGTCTGCCAGCAGCGGCGTTGGCGAGTTGTAATCACAAATGGTTAAATCGGCTTTGTAACCGGCTTCCAGAAGGCCAAATTTCGCGCCAAAGTTGCGGCTCATCAGTTCGTTGCCGTTAGCCAGTGCTTTGGCAAAACTGTCAGGCCACAGCGGGCCACCCGCATCGCGATGTTTAAAGAAGGCAAATTTCATCTCTTCAAACATGTCCGAACCAATGCCGTCCGTTCCCAACGCCAGATTGCGGATGTCGCTAAGGTGATGGTTGTAGCCGACATGGTTGTTCATGTTTGAACGGGCGTTATGCACCAGGAACGCATCGCGCTGATTGAGTAGGGCGATGTCATCTTTCGACAAGTACAGCCCATGAGCGACCAGCGTTTTGCTGTCGATGAGATCGAATTGCGTCAGTCGTGCCAGTAGGTCTTTGCCGTACCAGTGGTGACTGTAGGAAACGTCGTAAAGGTCTTCCGCAGCGTGAATATGCAAACCACGACCTGTGGTTTTCACGGCTTCACGCAGCATCTCCAGACCGGCATCCGGCACGGTAAACGGCGCGTGAGCGCCGATATGTGCTTCCACCAGATACGGCTCGGTTGCTGCTTTCTTCGCCTCATCAATCTGACGGGCGAAGCGGATGTTTTCTTCTACACCTTCCTGCAACTCTTTGATGCCGTTGTTACGGTCAGTAGTTTCAAAACAGGTCATCGCGCGCAGGCCAACTTTTAAAAATGCGTTGCGCAATGTGGAGAGCGACCCGTCGATATACGCCGGAGAGGCATGGTGATCGATAACCGATGTACATCCGCTCTTAATCGCTTCCAGGGAACAAATCAGTCCGCTGTAATAGAGCGACTCTTCATCAAGGGCGCGATCGAGCCGCCACCAGAGATTTTTCAGCGTTGAGATGAAATCCGGGCAGGGGGCGATGTTTGCCATAATTCCGCGGGAAAGTCCCGAGTAAAAATGGTTATGCGAGCAGACAATTCCCGGCATCACAATCCGACCATGCATCTCTTTGTAGCTGGCATCGGGGTAGCGTTGCGTCAGGGCATCGCCGATAGCGACAATCACATCATTTTCGATGGCGATATCAACGCCTTCCTGCACTTTCGCCGGGTGTAACTGCACTGCGGTGACATTCTTCAGAATCAACATGATTACACCTCCACGCGGCCCAGCAGATAATGATGATGCTGGTGGACATGGCTAATAATGCGGCACATATCGTTCAGCTCCGGTGGTACGTTGTTGAACTGACCTTCGCTGTCGATGTTTAACACCCAGCTTTGGTTATTCAGACGTACGCGTACCCGGCAATCTTCCACCAGGAAGCCTGGGTTGCTGCTGTTATCAAAATCTTGCGACAGGCTGAAGACGGTGATTTTGTCTTTGTACGGTTTACCGTTCCACGGGCAGAATTGGGCGCAGTTGCCGCATTCGTTGCAGTAGGCATCGAGATGCAGCGTCTGGAAACGGTTCTGGAAGCCAGGGACCGCAATGGATACGTTGGCGCGGTTCGGGCAGACATCCACACACTTGCTGCAAACGTAGTTACATTCAAGGCAGCGAGCGGCTTCCTGCGCGACAAACGCGTCACGATCGTCACTGTTCACCAGAGTGATAGAGATATCGCCTTTACGTTGATAGATTTCCGCCGGATTGACGTTATTCCAGTATTTATCGTTCTGGTGGGAACGGATATTTTCCCGACTAAGGATGGCATCGGTCGCCCGACGCGCGGTTCCGACAGCAGCGACAATGGAGGATGGTCCGCGCTGTACGTCGCCGATCATAAAGACGTCAGTCAGACGCGTTTCGCCATTATGGTCGACGTCTGGCCAGCCGTTTTTGTCCAGCGGCACGCCCATTGCATTCAGGGCTTCAGTATCCTGCTGTTCACCAATGGCGGTGATCAGGCTGTCCACATGCAGTGTTACTGTTTCGTTGGTTTCAACCGGACGACGACGACCTTTCTCATCCGGTTCGCCAAGCGACATAACGCGCAAGGTTAAGGTGCCATCAGCATCGAAACGTTCCGGATTATTCAGAAAACGGAACTCCACGCCGTCGTGCAACGCTTCTTCATACTCTTCGCGCCATGCTGGCATCTCTTGCAGTGAACGACGGTAAACGACCGTTGCTTTTTCTACGCCTGGGACGCGTAACGCCGCACGAGCGCAGTCCATTGCGGTGTTACCCGCCCCGACAACGACCACATGTTTGCCCAGCTTGAGCGCGGTGCCCTTGTTGTATTCACGCAGGAAGGGGAGTGATTTCCAGACATTTTGGTTGTCGCCCGCCAGTTTCACACCGCTATTTTTATCAGTGCCGGTGGCAATCAGAACATAGTGGAAGCCCTGATTTTTTAACTGTTCAACGGTCAAATCGGGTGAGCAGTCATACTCAAATTTCACGCCGTGATCGGCAACAAAATCGATATCGTGCTGAATTAACTCTGCAGGAATACGGAACTGAGGAATGATATTTTTCACCACGCCGCCCGCGTTGGCTTCGCGTTCAAACAGCGTAACCGGATGGCCCGCTCTGGCAAGGAAGTAACCTGCGGCCAGACCCGCCGGACCTGCACCAATCACGGCAACCGGATGGCGTGAACCAGAACCGGCTGGTTTGTGCCAGCGTTGCTTATATTCATCCCAACCTTTTTCCAGCGCGACTTTTTTCAGTTCGCGGATATTCAGCGCACTGTCGTAATCCAGGCGGGTACAGTTGTATTGGCACTGGTGATCGCAAATATGACCGGTAATGGCGGGCAGGGCGTTGCGTTGATAGATGAGTTCCAGCGCGTCGGCATAGCGGTGTTCGCCAAGCAGACGGATGTATTCCGGAATATCTTGCTTGATAGCGCAGGCAGTAACACAGGGGGCAACGTAGCAATCGGTCAGCGGCAGGTCTTCAGCCACTTCAATACGCTCTTCTGGCTTCCAGTGTTTCTGGGTGTATTCCATGGTTAACGCATCTGCTGCCAGTCTGTTCAGTCGTTCGACGTCAACATGGTCAAGTCCCCAGGCATCGGAGCCTTCCAGCTCGCGCATGCAGGCACTTAAGCGCAGATAGCCGCCAGGTTTCAGCAGGTCGGTTGCCATAGTAATAGGGCGAATACCAGTATCAAAAATATCGCGGATAGTCAGCTGACTGGCACCACCGGAATAAGAAATGGGCAGTTTGCCGTCAAAGGCGCGAGAGAGAACTGCTGCAACGTTGATGGAGAGCGGGAACAGCGCACGGCCTGACATATACATCTCTTCACCAGGCAGTGCGCCTTTATTGTTGATGGTGCCGAGAGTGTTAGTCAGTTTTACGCCAAAGCCGAGTGATTTTTCTTTTGCCAGTGCCATCAGGCGTTCCAGCATTTCCAGCGCTTGCGTCAGCTTGAGGTCGTGATCAAATGACTCTTCTTTTAAGCCTATGTAACCGAAACCGCAGACATCAAGGATCTCACGAACACGCGCGTACCCCAGTAAGGTCGGGTTGAGTTTCACAAAGGTATTGAGCCCTTTTTCTTCCAGCATGTAGCGGCAAATGGCTTCGATTTCATGCGGAGGACAGCCGTGCATCGTGGAGAGGGTAACGCCTTGTACCATGCTGGTGGGGATGCGTGCCGGTAAGGCCTGCAAGCATTCGCGTTTTTCCTGTAAGCCGTGGCGGGCTAAAAATGCGTCATCCTGGAGTAGTTTATTAAGCGTATCGCGGTACTGTGCGAATTTCGGATGGTCAGACGCGTCCATCATATTATCGATGAACTGCTGCATGGGCGGCTGTTTAATCCCTTCAAGGTTATAACCGACGCTCATATTAAAGATAAATGACTTACCGGATCCTGATGGCTGGAACATCGCTTCCAACAGATGCAGGGCAAACCAGGCTTTGAGGTATTCATCCCAGGCTTTAAGCAGGGTAAATTCGGTGGACCATTCGGTGTTAAAGCACTCGTCTTCGGCATCAATACAGGGCTTTTCCAGCTCCAGGCGGTCAAGAATTTGGACGGTTTTTAGTTCGATGAAGCGTCCGCCAGTCAGCCAGGAAGTGACAATATTTTGCGCGAGCTGCGTGTGCGGGCCAGCGGCAGGGCCGACGGGAGTGGCACAGGTTTCACCGAAGACGCTAACAGTTTTACCTTTTACAGGTGAGTAAAACTGTTGCTCGGGAATACCAAAGATTGAGCGTTGTTGTTGGTATTCATCAAATATGCGCGTCAAAAGTTCCTCAAACGGAATGGGACGCATAATATCCCCCATAACCCTCTCCTTAGCTTATACAGATATCATTGAGTGACCGGTGTTGAGAAATCCGGTGGTTTAGGGGGATAGAGCAACAATCGCACCACTCTTGCCAGGTTTGGCGGGAAATATAAAAAAATGTGAGGCGGCTCGAAACTTAATGGCTTTTTGTGAATGAACTCACAGGTGCCAAATGAGAATTAAAATCACTCCTGAAAATTATTATTGCCAGCCCATTTATCACTTTTTCTCTTTTCTCAAAATCAGTGATTCCTTATCATTATGATAAAGAGTGCTGGAGGGATTAAATATTTGAACGCAATCGTTTAACTACGTTTTCTAAATTTCAGTATACCTTTTCTTCGCTGTAATAAAGTCGTCAGGAGTATCAATATCTAAAATTATTTCTGCATTTTCTATTTCGACGGAATAATATTCTCCCATAAGGAGTGCCTGACGCATATTGGTGACATTGGGTCGCTGGATTGCCTGCATCAGGCATGGTTTTGACACTAAAATCGGATGGCCGGGGATGCCATTATGGAGTGGCAGTATTGCGCCATCATTTCGTAACGACCAGATTTTTCTAAAAATATCGATGGTGAGGGTTGGCATATCTCCGTGGGTGAGAAAACAATGTTCTGTTTGCACCGCGGGTACTGCGGCCTTTACTGATGTCAGTAAACCCTGCGCATAATCTGGGTTGTGGATAATAGTGATATTGCTCTGGTTCGCATAACGTTCGTGCAGTTCATTACCACGATAGCCGGTGACTAAAATAATTCGGCTACAAAACTGCAACGCATTTTTGATACTTGTATCAAGAATTGTTCCCTGTTGCCAGGGTAACATCATTTTCCATTGCCCCATTCTTGATGATAATCCTGCGGCGGTAATTATACAGTCGATGGCTGACATAGTGATTCCATTATTTACAGGAGCTAATAACGCCTGGTAATTGCGTTACTTCCTGATGGATTAAGTTGAGGATAATTTATCCCAGAGAGGTCCATAAAGACGCGTGAAAAGTATAATTGACCCATCGGCATTATTCATTGATTTAGGCGCGCAGAAACGTCCCACTGTGATTTCTGTTGTTGGGGCTGGGGGGAAAACCAGCTTGCTTTTTTGGCTGGCAGAACTGCTCCAGGCTAGCGGCAGGCGTGTGTTAATCACTACGACGACACATATGTTTATGCCAACGTCTCACTGGCCCGTGGTTTTCTGTCGTGATCCCGCCATGCTTCCTCATGCGTCTCTTACATCCCCCATTTCATTTTGTTTTCATAGCTGGAAAGCGAACCAGGGAAAAGTGCAGGGATTTATGCCAGAAGCGATTGATGCACTGGTGCAACGACCAGAGTGTGACGTAATTCTCATTGAGGCAGATGGCTCGCGTGGAATGCCGTTAAAAGCGCCTGATGAGCACGAACCTTGCATACCCAAAAGCAGTTGCTGCGTAATTGCTGTGATGGGAGGACATATTTTGGGTGCGAAAGTGAGCACAGAAAATGTCCATCGCTGGTCGCAGTTTGCTGATATTACCGGGTTAACACCTGATGCAACCTTGCAACTGAGCGATCTCGTTGCGCTGGTTCGCCACCCTCAGGGGGCGTTTAAAAACGTACCGCAAGGTTGTCGGCGAGTCTGGTTCATTAACCGTTTTTCTCAATGTGAGAATGCGATTGCGCAAAGCGAGCTCCTTCAACCGCTGCAACAACACAACGTAGAGGCAATCTGGCTGGGCGATATACAAGAACATCCTGCAATCGCGCGCAGATTTGTGAATTAGCGGCCCGGGTATTCCGGGTTACTGAAAGGATATCCATTGAGGTTGGTATGAATATTTTCACAGAGGCTGCAAAACTCGAAGAGCAAAATTGTCCGTTTGCGATGGCGCAAATTGTTGATAGCCGAGGCTCAACCCCCCGCCATTCTGCACAAATGTTAGTGCGCGCCGATGGTTCTATCGTCGGTACAATTGGTGGCGGAATGGTTGAGCGGAAGGTGATTGAAGAGTCGCTTCAGGCATTGCAGGAACGTAAGCCGCGATTATTCCATGGACGTATGGCTCGTAACGGTGCGGATGCTGTCGGGTCAGATTGTGGAGGTGCAATGTCAGTATTTATCAGCGTCCATGGTATGCGTCCACGTCTGGTGTTGATTGGTGCGGGGCATGTCAACCGGGCGATAGCCCAGAGTGCGGCGCTATTAGGATTTGATATCGCCGTTGCCGATATTTATCGCGAAAGCCTCAATCCTGAACTATTCCCACCATCAACCACGCTTCTCTATGCTGAGTCGTTTGGTGCGGCAGTGGAAGCACTGGATATTCGCCCTGATAATTTTGTCCTGATTGCCACGAATAATCAGGATCGTGAAGCCCTCGACAAACTCATTGAACAGCCCATTGCATGGTTGGGGTTGCTGGCAAGTCGTCGCAAGGTTCAGCTTTTCCTGCGTCAATTGCGTGAGAAAGGCGTGGCTGAAGAACATATTGCCCGTTTACATGCGCCCGTTGGTTACAACATAGGTGCGGAAACGCCGCAGGAGATCGCCATCAGCGTGCTGGCAGAAATATTACAGGTGAAAAATAACGCGCCGGGTGGGCTGATGATGAAGCCTTCTCATCCTTCCGGACACCAGCTGGTGGTGATTCGCGGTGCGGGGGATATCGCCAGTGGTGTAGCGCTACGTCTGTATCATGCGGGTTTTAAAGTGATCATGTTGGAAGTGGAAAAACCGACAGTGATTCGTTGTACCGTGGCGTTTGCCCAGGCCGTGTTCGATGGCGAAATGACGGTCGAAGGCGTCACCGCCCGCCTGGCAACCAGCTCTGCGGAAGCGATGAAACTTACCGAACGCGGATTCATCCCTGTGATGGTAGATCCCACCTGTTCATTGCTTGATGAACTGAAACCGCTTTGCGTGGTGGACGCTATTCTGGCGAAACAGAATTTGGGAACGCGGGCAGATATGGCACCAGTAACAATCGCGCTTGGGCCGGGCTTTACTGCAGGGAAGGATTGTCATGCGGTAATTGAAACAAATCGCGGGCACTGGCTCGGTCAGGTGATTTACTCTGGTTGTGCGCAGGAGAATACCGGTGTTCCTGGCAATATTATGGGGCATACCACCCGACGGGTGATCCGTGCTCCTGCTGCAGGCATTATGCGATCCAACGTGAAATTAGGCGATCTGGTGAAAGAGGGCGATGTGATTGCCTGGATTGGTGAGCATGAAATTAAAGCACCGTTGACGGGGATGGTGCGTGGCTTGTTGAACGACGGACTGGCAGTGGTCGGTGGTTTTAAAATTGGTGATATCGATCCTCGTGGTGAAACGGCTGATTTCACCAGCGTTTCTGATAAAGCCCGGGCGATTGGCGGCGGCGTACTTGAGGCGTTAATGATGTTGATGCATCAGGGCGTTAAAGCGACAAAAGAAGTGCTGGAAGTGGCTTAAATGAAAATGGCCGGATGGTATTACCCATCCGGCCTTTAAATTACTGACAAATCACCGTTCCGGTTTTGCCTTCAATCCCTTCTTTCGCTTTGCTCAATACGGTAATCAGTGCTTCACGACCTGCGCGAGAGCGAGCAAACGAGGCGGCAGCTTCCACTTTAGGCAGCATAGAACCTTTCGCAAAATGACCTTCTTCGATAAAGCGTTCAGCATCACTTAATGACAGGCGATCGAGCCACTGTTCATTCTCTTTACCGAAGTTAATGGCCACTTTTTCTACCGCAGTCAGAATGATCAGCATATCGGCATCAATCATTTCTGCTAAACGGGCGCTGGCCCAGTCTTTATCGATAACCGCACTGGCACCGCGCAGATGGTTACCTTCACGAATAACGGGAATGCCACCACCGCCAACGGTGATCACTACCTGGCCTGCTTCTACCAGCGCTTTTACCGTCTCTTTTTCAATAATATCAACCGGTTTTGGTGAAGCAACAACACGACGATAGCCGCGACCAGCATCTTCTTTCAGGGTGTAGCCCTGTTTTGTCAGTTGCTCTGCTTCTTGCTCGGTAAAGAATGAACCGATCGGCTTGGTCGGGTTGAGGAATGCCGGGTCGTTAGCATCGACTTCGACCTGGGTAACTAGCGTTGCTACAGGTTTATTAATGCCACGAGAAAGCAGTTCTTCTCTTAAGGCGTTTTGTAGATCGTAACCAATATAACCCTGGCTTAATGCAACACAGACAGACATCGGCAGCATTGGCGAGTGCGCTTCAGTTTTTGCGGCAGCTTCAAAGGCCTGGTTAATCATGCCCACCTGCGGCCCGTTACCATGAGTGACGATAACTTCATGTCCCTGGGCAATTAAATCAACAATTGCCTGAGAAGTAATTTTTACCGCTTTCATTTGTCCGGCCAGGTCATCGCCCAGCGCATTCCCGCCCAGGGCGAGAACAATTTTCTTACTCATTTTTCCTCACTCATCATTCTTGATTGTGTATAGATCCCTGGCAGTGGTTAGAGCACGGGAGGGACAAACGGTTTGCGTCGCAGGAAACGACCTCGCCCGGCTTTGCCTGTAAAGGTGCCGTCACAGAAAATCGTTTCACCACGGGATAAGGTTCTGACAATCGCGCCCTGACAGGTAAAACCCTCCCATGGCGAATAGTCAGCGTTGTCGTGGAGATGGCGATGCTGAATTTGTTGGCTCTGACGTGGGTCGATAATCACCACGTCGCCATCGGAACCGGGCGCTAATAATCCTTTTTGCGGCCACAGGCCAAACAGCCTGGCGGGCATCGCGCTGGTTAATTCAACAAAACGCTCCGGTGAGATACGTCCCGTCATCACGCCACTGGAGAACAGCAGTTGCATGCGGTTCTCCACACCGGGTAAGCCATTTGGGCAGCGACTGAAATCGCCTTTAGAAATTTGCTGGCGTTGAGCCATCGAGAACGTGCAGTGATCGGTCGCCACCACGTCAATCGCACCATCGCTGATGCCACACCACAGTTTGTCCTGCTCGCGTACGTTACGCAGCGGTGGGCTAAGAATGAACTTCATGCCATCTTCTGTATCGTAACTGCGTTCGTCCAACAGGAGATATTGTGGGCAGGTTTCAACCCAGACTGGCTGGTGATTCGCACGGGCAAGACGCAGATAATCCAGACCTAAGCCGTTAGACAGGTGCACGATATAGAGCGGGGCGTTACCGGCAATTTGTGCCAGGTTAATCATGCGGGCGATGGCTTCCGCTTCGCATTCCAGAGGGCGACTCAAGGCGTGATAGCGCGGCGCGGTTAACCCTGCGGCGATAAACTCCGCCCGCTTGCTGGCGATAGCCGCATCATTTTCCGGGTGCACGGTGGTCAGCGCGCCGGATTCATGCAAGCGGCGTAATGCCTGCAACACTTCATCATCGTTGAGTTTGTATTGATAGGTTAAATAGAGTTTAAAACTGCTCAGCCCTTCCTCGACCATCATCGGGATTTCGTCGAGGATGGCGTGATTAATGTGCTGGATCACACCGTGAAAGCTGTAGTCGATGACCGCCTTATGGGCGGCATAACCACGATAAACCTCCAGTTGATGGCGTAACCGGCAGCCATTCGGGCCAAATCCCATATGGTCAATAATGGTTGTTGTACCGCCACACGCAGCTGCGCGGGTACCGGTAAAAAAATCATCACAACTGCGCGCGATGCCGACATCAATATTGAAATGCGTATGGACATCCACGCCGCCAGGGAAAACGTAACAGCCAGTGGCATCAATTTCTTCATACGGGAGCTGCGGCGAAATATTGTTGCCCAACTGGCGAACAATCCCGCTTTCAATCAGCAAATCCTGTTTGGCTTGTCCATCTGCGTTAACGACAGTGCCGTTTTTGATCAATACGCGCATAGCAAACTCCAAAAACCCTCCGGCGAACCGGAGGGGAATAAGTGAAGAGTAATTATTCGGTTGCCAGCCAGCTTAACGGGATTGCAGCGTACATCGCGGCACAGGTCACCAGGTGAGATTTCCAGGTTTTTTCGTTAGGTGCATGCGCTTCAGGTTCTTTACCCGGGCCAAAGCCGATCACCGGAATGCCGTGACGGCCCATGATAGATACGCCGTTAGTTGAGAAGGTCCACTTATCAACAACCGGCGCTTTGCCAAACAGTCCTTCGTAGGCATTCACCAGTGCTTTAACGGTGAAGTGATCTTCTTCCACTTTCCAGGTCGGGAAGTAGCATTCGGTTGGGTAAACCAGGCCAGTCCAGGACGGACGGTCGTAGTTGTACATAGAAACAACCGCGTTAGCTTTCTGTACTGCAGGCAGGGCGCGGATTTCGTCCAGCGCGCCTTCCCAGGTTTCGCCCCAGGTCAGACGGCGGTCAATAGAGACGGCGCAGCTATCTGCTACAGCGCAACGGCTTGGGGATGTGAAGAAGATTTCAGAAACGGTGAGGGTGCCTTTGCCGAGGAATTCGTCATAACCCAGACGTTGGGAGAGTTCTTGTAATTCGCCAAGAATCGGACCCATTTTGAAAATGGCGTTGTCACCGCGTTCTGGTGCAGAACCGTGGCAGCTAACACCCTGAACATCAATACGAATTTCCATACGACCGCGCTGACCACGGTATACCTGGCAGTCGGTTGGTTCGGTACTGACCACAAATTCCGGGCGAATGCCGGATTGTTCAATAATGTACTGCCAGCACAGGCCGTCGCAGTCTTCTTCCTGCACAGTACCGGTAACCAGCAGGGTATATTCATCTTCCAGACCGAGGTCTTTAATGATTTTACCGGCATAAACCATAGATGCCATGCCGCCTTCCTGGTCGGAAGTACCGCGACCACCGATCAGCTCATCAGTTTCCATGCCTTCGTACGGATCGAAGTCCCAGTTTTTGATGTTGCCAATGCCGACGGTATCGATATGAGCGTCCATTGCCACCAGACGCGGGCCGTGGCCGATATAACCGAGAACGTTGCCCATCGGGTCGATTTCAACTTTATCGAAGCCGACTTTTTCCATCTCTTCTTTAATACGATGTACTACGCGTTTTTCGTCGCAGCTTTCACTGGGAATAGCAACCATGTCGCGCAGGAAGCGAGTCATGTCCGCCTGGTAATCTTTTGCTTTTTCAAGAATCAGTTTGAATGGAATATTCTTAGCCATTATTTTTCTCCAGATTTTTTACTCCCCGTTTTGCAGGGAGCAGTTCCAATAGGGTGATTAAGGTGCTACAGCGTGTTTGCCTTCCCAGACAACTTCGCGGTAGTGCTTCACGTCTGTGTCGCCTTCAGTGCTGATAACCAGCACTACGGCATCTTTGTTCAGCGCCAGTTTTTCCATCAGGCTTTGACGTTGCGGGTGATAATGAACCGCCGCGAGAACGCCCAAACCGACAGCGCCGGATTCACCGGAGATGATGCGCGGGTCGTTGCCGTACGGATTACCCAGCACGCGCATACCTAATGCGGCAACGCTGTCCTGGCAGGAGATGAATTGGGTGGCGCAGTTACGTAGGATTTCCCAGCCCAGCGGGTTAGGTTCGCCACAGGCCAGGCCCGCCATGATGGTGGCCATATCACCGCCAACGTTGACGATGTCGCCTTTGACGCCGGAGCGATAAATACAGTCAGCTTTGTCAGGTTCAACAATAATGCTGTGCAGATTTTGCGGGCTATAGACGTCGACCAGATAACCCAGCACACCACCGGCCATTGCACCGACACCGGCTTGCAGCAGAACGTGCGTCGGGGTTACGCCCATTTCACGCATTTGCTCGACGGCTTCATCTGCCAGGGTTGCGTAGCCTTGCATGATCCAGGTTGGGATTTTGGTGTAACCTTCCCATGCTGTGTCCTGTACCACTTCCCAGCCGTGCTGCTGCGCGTGTTGCATGGTCAGGCGAACGGTATCGTCATAGTTCATATCCGTGACGATGCACTCGGCACCGAGGTTCAGAATGGCGTCAACGCGTTCCTGAGCAGAACCTTTCGGCATGTAAATCACCGCATTCTGTCCGAGTTGCTGTGCTGCCCATGCCACACCGCGCCCGTGGTTGCCGTCGGTGGTGGTCGCGAAGGTCATTTTTTCGCCGATGGCATTTTTCAGATGCTCAAATGACAGCGTTTCGATATCAAGATGATATTTTTCACACAATAATTGAGCGATGGCGTACGCACCGCCGAGCATTTTGAAGGCGTTCAGACCGAATCGTTTTGATTCGTCTTTGACGAGAATTTTCTTCACACCAAAAAGGTTTGCGAGATCGTCCAGCGCACAAAGCGGTGTTGGGCGATAACCAGCAATTTTCTGGTGGAACTGGCGCGCCAGTTTGGCCTGGCTTTGCGAAAAGAGCGGTGATGTTTCGCCGTTGAAAAATTTGTTATCAGCGATATCAATCTTCAATGAGAAAACGGACATATCCTATCCTTTTGGCCTCTGGAAATAGAGGGCCGACCAGCTGATCGGCCCGAGGGGTTATTTCACGCGTTCTTGCGCTTCTTTCAGCAGTTGCTCGAGCAGTGCACCTGGTTTGGCGTATTTACGGGACAGGATCATCGCGGCGATGATATAAGGCTTCCAGCTGGCTTCTTTGTAGGTAGCGATACGGTATTTTTCGAACACGCCTTCAGTCACTTCACCTTCTTTGCAGGATACACCGCTGATATCAGCTGGCAGGCAGTGCATGTACAGGGCTTCGCCATCACGGGTCAGTTCCATCATCTCTTCAGTACAATGCCAGTCTTTGTGTTGCGCGTTCTGTGCCAGACACTGTTTTTCCAGTGCTTTTAAGCCTTCGTGATCGTTCGCACGCAGCAATTCAGTACGCTCTTCCATCACTTTGTAAGGTGCCCATGACTTCGGATAAACGATGTCTGCGTCTTTGAAGGCTTCTTCCATGCTGGTGACCTGACGGAAGCTACCGCCGGAGGCTTTAGCATTGTTTTTAGCGACTTCAACGACATCCGGGATCAGGTCGTAGCCTTCCGGATGGGCCAGGGTGACATCCATACCGAAGCGAGTCATCAGACCGATGATGCCTTGTGGTACAGAGAGCGGTTTGCCATAGCTTGGGGAGTAGGCCCAGGTCATGGCGATTTTTTTACCTTTCAGGTTTTCCAGTGAACCAAAGTGTTCACGTAACCATGCCAGGTCAGCCATTGACTGAGTCGGGTGGTCAATATCGCATTGCAGGTTCACTAAAGCCGGACGTTGCGGCAGCACACCCTGCTTGTAACCGTCATCAAGTGCAGCGCCAACTTCACGCATATAGGCGTTGCCTGCGCCCAGATACATATCGTCGCGAATACCAATAGCGTCGGCGCAGAAGGAGATCATATTGGCGGTTTCACGCACGGTTTCGCCGTGAGCGATTTGTGATTTGCCTTCGTCGAGATCTTGCTGTGCAAGGCCGAGCAGGTTAAGCGCGGAAGCATAAGAGAAGCGGGTACGGGTGGAGTTGTCGCGGAATACGGAAATACCTAATCCACTATTAAAGACTTTGGTTGAGATGTTTTCAGCACGCAGTGCTTTTAATGCTGCGGCAACGTCCAGTACTTGTTTCAGTTCATCTGGCGTCTGTTCCCACGTTAACAAAAAATCTTTCTCGTGAAGGTGAGAGGTCAGCGAATTGATATCCTTAATCAGCTCATTAACAGTTTTCATCATAAAGTCCCGGTAGTGGAATGACAGGCAAAGTGGTTTATTTCACTGTGACTTGCCAAAGTGATTGGTGTTTTCACAGCTATACCTGGGACTAACAATAAGTGTGCCAGAATTATCCACGGGGCTGCAAAAGACTAATTTGACGGATAATGTGTGGGGTTGATCACAAATTGATGCCAGCTTCCGGTTGTTTGTAAAATACGAAAACGTTTGGCTTTTTTTATCGCGTTATTTATTTGCTGCTAAGTATCAGAAATAAGATAAAGGGACAGGCGATCTCTCTTCAGTTTGATAAACTCACCGCCGTAATTCTCATATTGATATAGAAATGTGATATCTCTTCCATAATTTCATTAGAAAGTGATAAAAATCTTATGTTTTTATCAAAGCCAATTTCGCCTGAGTTAATATCATCATGATCTATGAACCATCAACGTCTTCAATGATCGACTTTTAAGTAAGTCTGGAAGGTAAAGCTATGGAGCTTGCTACTACGCAGTCAGTATTGATGCAAATTCAACCGACAATTCAGCGTTTTGCCAGAATGCTTGCCAGCGTTTTGCAGCTTGAGGTTGAGATCGTTGATGAAAACTTGTGTCGCGTCGCCGGAACGGGCGCGTATGGGAAGTTTCTTGGTCGCCAGTTGAGCGGCAACTCACGCCTGCTCCGCCACGTCCTGGAAACGAAAACTGAAAAAGTTGTGACACAGTCTCGCTTCGATCCCCTTTGTGAAGGTTGCGATAGTAAAGAAAATTGCCGCGAAAAAGCATTTCTGGGTACGCCTGTCATTTTACAGGATCGTTGTGTTGGAGTGATAAGTTTGATTGCCGTTACCCACGAGCAACAAGAGCATATTAGTGATAATTTACGCGAATTTTCTGATTACGTTCGCCATATATCCACCATTTTTGTTTCTAAACTTCTGGAGGATCAGGGACCAGGAGATAACATCAGTAAAATATTCGCGACCATGATCGATAATATGGATCAGGGCGTGTTAGTGGTTGATGCTGATAATCGTGTTCAATTTGTTAATCAGACAGCTTTAAAAACACTCGGTGTTGTACAAAATAATATTATTGGAAAACCTGTTCGTTTCAGACCATTAACATTTGAGAGTAATTTTACCCATGGTCATATGCAACATATTGTTTCGTGGGATGATAAAAGTGAATTAATCATTGGTCAGTTGCATAACATCCAGGGCCGACAACTATTTTTAATGGCGTTTCACCAATCGCATACCAGTTTTTCTGTAGCAAATGCACCTGATGAACCGCATATTGAACAATTGGTTGGCGAGTGCCGTGTTATGCGGCAATTAAAACGACTCATTAGCCGTATTGCACCCAGCCCATCCAGCGTTATGGTGGTTGGTGAAAGCGGCACAGGTAAAGAAGTCGTCGCCCGTGCAATCCATAAGTTGAGCGGAAGACGGAATAAACCCTTTATTGCTATCAACTGTGCCGCGATTCCGGAACAGCTTCTGGAGAGCGAACTGTTCGGTTATGTTAAAGGCGCATTTACTGGCGCTTCTGCCAACGGTAAAACAGGGTTGATTCAGGCGGCGAATACGGGCACGCTGTTTCTCGATGAAATTGGTGATATGCCATTAATGTTGCAGGCTAAATTACTGCGTGCTATTGAGGCGCGTGAAATTCTGCCGATTGGTGCCAGTAGCCCAATACAAGTCGACATCCGCATCATTTCTGCAACTAATCAGAATTTGGCCCAGTTCATTGCCGAAGGTAAATTCCGCGAAGATCTCTTCTACCGACTTAATGTTATCCCGATAACTCTTCCACCGCTGCGTGAACGTCAGGAAGATATTGAATTACTGGTGCATTACTTTTTACATCTGCATACCCGTCGTCTGGGATCGGTTTATCCTGGCATTGCTCCGGATGTCGTCGAAATATTGCGTAAGCATCGTTGGCCCGGAAACCTGCGCGAGTTAAGCAATTTGATGGAATATCTGGTTAACGTGGTTCCTTCAGGTGAAGTTATCGACAGCACGCTATTGCCACCAAATCTGCTGAATAATGGCACAACGGAGCAAAGTGATGTAACAGAGGTCAGTGAGGCGCACCTGTCACTCGATGATGCGGGCGGCACGGCGCTGGAGGAGATGGAAAAGCAAATGATCCGCGAGGCGCTTTCACGTCATAACAGCAAGAAGGAAGTTGCTGATGAACTGGGCATCGGCATTGCTACGCTCTATCGCAAGATTAAGAAATATGAGTTGTTAAACACATAACCTCAGTGAATCCGGCCTGAATTCAGGCCGGATATCCTTTTACTTCGTTTTCTCGCAATCCAGAACTGTATTTACAATCATCTGATACCCCGTGCAGCGACAAAGATTTCCCGCCAGTCCGCGACGAATTTCCGTAATGGTTAATGGCTTCTCGCGTGGTTTCGCCAGCATTGCCGTGGTAGCCATAATCAGGCCTGGCGTACAAAACCCGCACTGCACTGCGCCGGATTTCGCATAAGCCTGCTGAACATGAGAAAGTTTTCCGCCTTTCGCTTCACCTTCCAGCGTGCGGATCTCTTTTCCTTCAGCCCAGGCGGCAAGGTATAAGCAACTGTCTATTGCTGTGCCGTCGACCAGCACCGTACAGGCACCACATTCACCCACGCAGCACCCTTGTTTGACACTTAGCAGTCCTTGTTCGCGGAGTAATTCCGAGAGCGGCGTGCCTGGTGCGGCGTGAAGCTGAAAAGGCATCCCGTTAATGGTGCATTCGATGGTAATTGTTTCGCTGTGATTCATTGCAATTTTCCCCCCGCCGCGGCGACGGCTTCGCTAATCACTTTTTTGGTCATCGTCTGGATGAGATGCAGACGAAACTCTTTACTGGCCCGCCATGAAGAACGCGGGGCGACATCTTGCAGGACAGATTCGCTGATAGCTTCCAGCGTTTGCAGGTTTAATGGCGCATTTTGTGCAGTCTGTTCGGCATGTTGGCAGCGAATCGGCGTTGGCGCGGCAACACCAAATGCCAGGCGTAATTCGCTGAAATTGCCGTTATCCAGTCGGCAATGTGCGGCACAGCCAATCGTTGAAATATCCATTGCGTCGCGCATGGCATATTTAAAATGCGCGCTGCCCGCGTGTTCTTTCGGCTGGGGCGGAAAATGAAAGGCGACAAGGATTTCGTCATGCTCAAGAGACACTTTGCCCGGCTCAGTGTGAAAGCCATTAATCGGGACGAAACGAACACCGCGCGGGGAGTGAATCTCCAGTTTCGCGTCATAAATTAGCGTTGGCGTGGCAGAATCTGCGCTGGTAGCACCGTTGCAAATATTTCCACCGTAGGTAGCGACGTTACGGATCTGCGGTCCGGCAATGGATGAGGCCGCAGCACATAACGCCGGGAGATGACGTTGAGTTACAGGATCTTCAATGAGCTGGGTAAATGTCGTTGCAGAGCCGATACGTAGTGAGCCATCTTCCGCCAGCGTAATTCCCCGCAGCTCCGCCAGATTATGAATATCAACAATATGGCGATAACGGTCATTGTGATGGTGGAGCTGAATCAGTACGTCAGTGCCACCGGCGAGCAGTTTGGCCTGCGGGTTGTCAGCCAGCAGGTTGATGGCATCGGCAAGGGTTGCTGCGCGATGGTAAGAAGCAAAATCAAACATGATGTTATCCTCAAATCAATCCTGCCAGATGGAACTCTTCATATAACCGTTTTGGCGTCAGCGGCAGTGTATTGATTGCAACACCGGTAGCCATCTTCACCGCGTTACGAATAGCAGCGGCAACAGGAATTATTGGTGGCTCACCCAGTGACTTATGTCCGTATGCGGATTGCGGCTCATTGATTTCGACGAACGCGCTTTCCAGTTGTGGCAGATCCGGCATGGTCGGCATTTTGTAATCCAGCAGATTGGGGTTACGGACCACGCCGCTTTTCGCATCGATGATCATCTCTTCAAATAGCGCCCAGCCAATGCCCATTCCCATTCCGCCGTGTACCTGACCTTCTGCCAGCAGCGGATTTAGAATATGCCCCGAATCATGAACGTTGAGGATGCGGTTGATGGTGACTTTACACAGCGCAATATCGACCGTCAGATCAACAAAGGTACAGCCAAACGCCGGTGGGTTAGTGGTGGTTTTGATGGAGCTTTCAGCAGAGAGCTGCCCACCGCGTTCAGGGTGGTAGAAAGCGTCCATCGCCAAATCTTTTAACGACATTAACGGCTCTTCCGGTCGTTCAACCAGCACGATATGGCCTTTTATCAGGGTCAGATTCATCGCTGACTGATGTAGCATGACTGCGGCGTGAGCGATGATTTTCTCTTTTAATAACAGTGCCGCACTGCGCAGCGCAGGCGCGGCAACATAGCTCTGCCGTGAGGCAAATGCGCCGGGATCGAACGGCGTAACATCGGTATCTTGTGTTGAAATAACGCGAACGTCGCTGACCGGAACCCCCACGGTTTCTGCCACCATTTGCGAGAAGACGGTGTCGGCACCCTGGCCGATTTCCGTCGCGCCGCTTTGCACGTTGATGGTTCCATCCTGATTCATCAACAGGCGCGCGCCTGCTATTTCTACGCCGACAGGCCAGGTGTTCGAGGTGTAGCTAAAACAGGCGACGCCAACGCCGCGGCGTAAATTGCCTTTCTGGTTCTGGCACTCTGCACGGCGTTTTTCCCATTCAAAGATTTTCCGGCCTTTTTCAAGACACTCCGGCAACCCTGCGCTGTAAATACGTTTGCCCGTGAGCGGATTAGCATCTCCTTCGCGGGCGGCGTTGCGTAAACGAATTTCAACAGGATCAATACCTAACGCTGTCGCGGCGTCATCAAGCATAGACTCAACGGCAAATACGACTTGTGGCGCGCCATAACCACGCATCGCACCAGCCGAGGGGAGGTTGGTATAGCAGGTCTTTGAACTGTAAGCGTAGGCACAACGAGGATAAAGGTAAGCGACTTTATTCCCCCCTGCAGAAGCGATGGAGTGCCCGTGAGATGCATAAGCGCCGGTGTTAGACAGAACATCCAGACTATAACCTTTCAATGTTCCGTCGCGGTTCACGCCCATTTGCCCGTCAATAGTAAAAGCGTGGCGGGTACGGGTTGCGAGGAAACACTCTTCACGGCTAAGGGAAACTTTCACCGGAATGCCGCCAAGCTTGCTGGTCAGGAATGCCGCCATTGGCTCTTCCAGTACATCCTGTTTATTACCAAAACCGCCACCGACAAACGGTTTGATGACTCGTACGCATGACCAGGGAATATCCAGCGCCTGACCAACCACGCGGCGAACAATGTGCGGGATCTGGGTGCTGGAAACGATGGTAATTCGCGAGTCATCCTCCATCCATGCCAGCGATGTCACGCTTTCCATGTGACAATGTTGAATAACGGGAGTCTGATAGTGCCCCTGAACCTGGTAGTCGGCGGCATCGATTGTTTGTTGGACATTGCCCGTCGACATCGTGCTTTGTTTTAGTAAATTGCCGCCGTTATGGATTGGTTCAGCGTCATCAGCCAGCGCCGCTTCTGGGGTGGTGATAACGGGTAATTCTTGCCACTCAATGCTGACCAATTGCGCCGCTTTTTCTGCCGTGAGTTCATCACGGGCCACGACGATGGCAACGGCGTCACCATGGTGACGAACATGGCGAGTTAGCAGTGCGCGATCGGCGGTATCGCGCTTGTTTTCGTCAAGTGTCCAGGCATGCCCAGCTGTAGCGAATGGGATATCAGGCACATCTTCCCAGGTAAAAATCGCCAGTACGCCCGGTAAACTTCTGGCTTGTTCATCATTAATACTTACGGCATAACCATGTGCGATAGGGCTACGTACATATTTCGCGTAACACATGCCCGCCATAACATAATCGTCAGTATATCGTGCCCGCCCGGTGACCTTAGCAATGGCATCTACGCGCATGCATGATTCACCTGTAGCGGTTGCTTCCCGCGCTTCCATAGAAATCCCCTCGATTTGAACATTTGGTTCTTATGGCAAAGATTTAGTCTAAGCAGGCAAGATTTACGCCAGAAACGACGATAAGCGTTAAGGGAGGAAGGAAGTGTGATGATGTTAAAAAAACACAGATATGATACGAAACAGGACCCTGAATAGGGGCAGTGATACGTATCAATATGAGTGGCGATAAAATCAATGTGATAAATTGGGATTATTACGCATCAGGATGGGAAATAGGGTAAATGAGTCAGGAAATTCGATACATCTACAGTGAATATTTTGCTGATGATACTTCCCTTTGCCAAATGAAATTAACCTCTTTCTCTATTACCGCGTTTTTCCAGAAGCAAGAGATTGGGTATCAAGAGGCTGGCTGCTATGATATGGCGTCTTGTTTTTTAAGCGAGGAAAGATTTTGAGTGCGGGACGCCTGAATAAAAAATCTCTGGGTATCGTGATGTTGTTATCGGTTGGACTGCTTTTGGCGGGCTGCTCGGGTAGCAAATCATCCGATACAGGAACGTATTCCGGCTCCGTTTACACCGTGAAACGGGGGGATACGCTATATCGTATTTCGCGCACCACGGGAACCAGCGTAAAAGAGCTGGCGCGACTGAACGGCATTTCCCCCCCTTACACCATTGAAGTTGGTCAGAAACTAAAACTGGGTGGGGCGAAAAGTAGCAGTACACGTAAATCAACCGCCAAATCAACGACCAAAACCGCATCGGTTACACCGTCATCAGCAGTACCGAAATCTTCCTGGCCGCCAGTAGGGCAACGTTGTTGGTTATGGCCAACGACAGGGAAAGTTATCATGCCGTATTCGACAGCTGATGGCGGCAATAAAGGGATTGATATCTCAGCTCCACGGGGTACACCTATTTACGCCGCGGGTGCAGGAAAGGTGGTGTATGTGGGCAACCAGCTGCGTGGCTACGGTAATCTCATCATGATTAAACACAGTGAAGATTACATTACGGCTTACGCTCATAATGACACGATGCTGGTAAATAATGGGCAAAGCGTGAAGGCTGGGCAAAAAATCGCCACTATGGGGAGCACTGATGCGGCATCTGTTCGCCTGCATTTCCAGATTCGTTACCGTGCAACGGCAATTGATCCGCTACGTTACTTGCCGCCTCAGGGCAGCAAGCCAAAATGCTGATGGCGAATTAATCAGCAGTCAGCAGCGCGGCACTTGCTAAGGAGAGCGTAAGGTTTATAATGCCTTACGCATCTCGAAGCGGGCGTAGTTCAATGGTAGAACGAGAGCTTCCCAAGCTCTATACGAGGGTTCGATTCCCTTCGCCCGCTCCAATTTATCTTCACCTCATCAACCTGCCATTTTTGTTGTATCTGATTTTCTATATTATCTTAATTCAATCGCTTCAGTCTTTTCGCAATCGCCGTAATACTTCCCCATTTTTTGTAAATAAAAGCGTTTACGCAATGCAATCCATTTGTAACAACCCAGGTAAAATACCTTATTTTCAAGTTGTTAAATAAGTGGTTATCTACGCTTTTAACAAACGATTGATGGAATCTTTTATGAAAGGGAAATCTACATTAACTCTTCTGCTAGCTGGTATATTTTCGTGCGGCACATGCCAGGCGACAGGGGCAGAAGTGACGAGTGAATCTGTATTTAACATTCTTAACTCCACGGGGGCAGCAACTGATAAAAGTTATTTATCGTTAAATCCAGATAAGTATCCTAATTATCGTCTTCTGATTCACTCAGCCAAATTAAAAAATGAAATAAAGAGCCACTATACCAAAGACGAAATTCAAGGATTGTTAACATTAACAGAAAACACACGAAAGTTAGCGTTGACGGAGAAACCCTGGGGAACGTTTATTCTTGCTTCTACTTTCGAAGATGACAAAACAGCGGCAGAAACCCACTATGATGCTGTCTGGCTGAGGGATAGTTTATGGGGCTATATGGCATTAGTATCAGATCAGGGAAATAGTGTAGCCGCAAAAAAGGTTCTGCTCACTCTGTGGGATTATATGTCTACGCCCGACCAGATTAAGCGGATGCAGGACGTCATTAGCAACCCAAAACGACTGGATGGTATTCCTGGGCAAATGAATGCTGTACATATCCGATTTGACAGCAACTCCCCCGTGATGGCAGATGTGCAGGAAGAAGGCAAGCCGCAGCTGTGGAACCATAAACAAAATGATGCGTTAGGTCTTTATCTTGATCTCCTTATACAAGCAATCGACACTGGTACTATTAACGCTGAAGATTGGCAAAAAGGTGACCGATTAAAATCGGTTGCGCTGCTGATTGCTTATCTGGATAAAGCCAATTTCTATGCTATGGAAGATTCCGGAGCGTGGGAAGAAGATGCCAGATTAAACACATCTTCCGTTGCACTGGTGACCTCTGGACTGGAACGTTTGTCGAACTTACTCTCGAAGAAAGACTCTGTTTTTGTCTCTGATTTACTACGCGAAGCTAAATCTAATGAACTGGATGAACCTCTTTCAACAACGAGGTTGAACCACCTCATAGATAAAGGTTATGAAAGAATAACGTTACAGCTTGATTTAGGGGGAGAATCCCCAGGTTATCTGGAAAAAGATAAACATTACAGAGAAGCCGATGCGGCTTTACTTAATGTTATTTATCCTGCAAATCTTTCAAAGATAAATACCAGAAGAAAAGAGCAAGTTCTAAAAATAGTTAAAAAACTAGCAGGTCCGTATGGTATAAAAAGATACGAGAAGGATAATTATCAGTCGGCAAATTTTTGGTTCAATGATATTAAAACCGATACCGATCAAAATTCACATGCGAAAAGAGAAATGAGCTTCATTCCATCAACAGAAGCAGAATGGTTTTTTGATTCATGGTATGCAAAATCAGCAGCAATTGTTTATAAAGAATCAAGAAAAGAAGAGTATTTGAATGACTCAGTGCAATTTATGAATAGATCATTGGCCCAAATAACAGGCGAGAATATGATTGGTGCAAATGGCAGGAGTGTACCTGAAATGGCACTTCCCGAAAGCTATAACTATATCCACAAGTCGGGAACTTTGCATGAAGCGCCAAGCCCTATCATTCCGCTAAATTGGTCGAAAGCTTCAATGACTCTCATGTTGAAAGAGATGTCCAACCTTATCAATGATGAGGGAAATAAATAGTTTTCATAATGAGGCGGTCCTGGATTAAAAGGACCGCTCAAAGAGAAATCGAAAGGGGAGGTAAAAGTGATCAATAAATTACTGTTAGCTTACCTGATAGGTCTGGTTGTGACATCGACCTTAATATTTATCTTCTCGGAAGAAAAAGTAACATATCGGTTGTTTGCTGCAGCAATTACAGGGTTGACCTGGCCGCTTAGCCTCATTCCATCCATCATAAGTCTCATGATTCGTAAATCCGACTAACAAGAAAATTATATGAACGATTAAGAAAAATAGAATCGAAAAAGAGAATAAAATATATGCGGGGAGTAACAAAACACTCGCAGTGCGTTAATGTGTAACTAACAAATATGATTTTTATTGAAAATAGTCACCAAACAAGTGTTATAAGAAATACGGGGTATGTTTAAGTAAAACATATCAACAGTTGCAATTCTGTATATGGACAGGATGACTTACTACTGTAAGTAGCTGATAGCTATTCGCTCATAACAAAATCATTATTTTATAAATAGGAATCATCACTTTTTAATCATGTTTTTATTGCAAGTTTATGGAGAATGAGAATATGGAATAAGGAGATGAAACATGATTGAAGAAGGGCTGTTACTTCCAATGAATGTTTTGCTTCAAGGACAGAAGTTAACCCTACTCGACCCTGAAATGTGGTTCTTACGGGGAAATGAAAACAAGGATGTAACCCTTGTTATTACGATTGGTAATAACCATCAAAAATTAATGGTAGTGGAAGACATATTACTGCTCATTGACCGAAGCCAAATTGAGGTAACTGCAGGGAAAGTAATTTATCATCCACTTCGCATTGATATCCTGAGTAAATTATTAGCTTTTATTGATGAATCAACGGGGAGTGTGGAAAGGGAACACCATGAGTTGTTTGCTGATGCCTTGCCCTTTGCATCAGAAGTTGTGCTATTCAGTAAAGTTGCAAGTGAAGCCTGGTTTTTAGCCACTTATCTGAGCAGCGATAATATTAATGAAATTCTGTTTCAGCATCTAAGAAAAACAGAATGCTATAAACTGGTTCGCTATTTATTATCGCAATCGCTCATACAGACTTCACTCTATGATCTTGGTGAGCTTTACGGCGTATCGTATTCACATTTTCGCCGTTTATGTAGTTATGCATTGGGTGGTAAAGTTAAAACGGAATTATGTGGCTGGAGAGTTGCCAGAGCCGTGTTGGAAATCATTGAAGGAAACAGTGATATGACAACTATTGCGCATAAATATGGCTACTCATCCTCATCACACTTTTCAGCCGAAGTAAAAAGCCGGTTAGGAAAAACACCGAGAGAACTATGTAAAAAGTTATGAAAATAAAATTACGTATTACTATTATATTAATTTCAGCCTTATGCATTTTTAATGGATTATTGACTCCTGGTGCATATGCCGCAACAGCGAATGGATACGTAGCAAATAAAGAAAATCTACGTAGTTTTTTTGAAACGGTTTCATCATATGTGGGTAAGCCTACAATAGTAAGTAAGCTTGCCATGAAGAAACAGATCAGCGGAAATTTTGATTTAACCGAACCCTATGCCTTGATTGAACGCCTGTCGGCGCAGATGGGACTTATTTGGTACGATGATGGCAAAGCTATTTATATCTATGACTCATCAGAGATGCGTAATGCGCTGATTAATCTGAGAAAGGTATCGGCGAATGAATTTAATAATTTCTTAAAAAAATCGGGTCTGTATAACTCTCGTTATGAAATTAAAGGGGGCGGCAATGGTACTTTCTATGTTTCGGGGCCACCGGTTTATGTTGACCTGGTTGTTAATGCTGCAAAATTGATGGAGCAAAACAGCGATGGCATCGAGATCGGACGAAATAAAGTAGGAATAATTCATCTGGTCAACACATTCGTTAATGATCGGACTTATGAATTACGTGGCGAAAAGATAGTTATTCCTGGCATGGCAAAAGTACTATCGACATTGTTAAATAATAACATTAAGCAAAGCACTGGGGTTAACGTACTTTCTGAAATTTCAAGTCGTCAACAACTAAAAAACGTATCACGTATGCCTCCTTTTCCTGGTGCTGAAGAAGATGATGACCTACAAGTAGAGAAAATAATATCGACAGCTGGAGCGCCAGAGACTGACGATATACAAATTATTGCATATCCTGATACCAACAGTTTACTTGTTAAAGGAACAGTATCTCAGGTTGATTTTATCGAGAAGTTAGTAGCTACGCTCGATATTCCAAAGCGACATATTGAATTATCTTTATGGATAATAGATATTGATAAGACTGATCTAGAACAGTTAGGAGCTGACTGGTCGGGCACGATAAAAATTGGATCCAGCCTAAGTGCATCATTTAATAATTCAGGTTCAATTAGTACCCTGGATGGGACACAGTTTATTGCAACAATACAGGCACTTGCGCAAAAAAGAAGAGCCGCCGTTGTTGCTCGTCCTGTCGTTTTAACACAGGAGAATATTCCTGCTATATTTGATAATAACCGTACTTTCTATACTAAATTAGTCGGCGAGCGTACTGCGGAATTGGATGAAGTAACCTATGGTACGATGATTAGCGTGCTACCACGATTTGCTGCGCGAAATCAAATTGAATTACTCTTGAATATTGAAGATGGCAATGAAATCAATTCTGACAAGACCAATGTTGATGATCTGCCTCAGGTTGGTAGAACGCTTATAAGTACTATTGCGCGCGTGCCTCAAGGGAAAAGTCTTTTGATTGGTGGATATACACGAGATACGAATACCTATGAAAGTCGCAAGATCCCAATATTAGGCAGTATTCCATTTATTGGTAAATTATTTGGATATGAAGGAACAAATGCGAATAACATCGTTCGTGTCTTTCTTATTGAGCCAAGAGAGATCGATGAGCGCATGATGAATAATGCGAATGAGGCTGCGGTTGACGCCAGAGCAATAACACAGCAAATGGCAAAAAATAAAGAAATCAACGATGAATTACTGCAGAAATGGATAAAAACTTACCTGAATCGTGAAGTCGTCGGAGGATAGTGAAATGGCGATTCATGTAGAACATGTCGGTGTATTAGAAAGAGCCAGAGAAGTTTCTCGCTTAGAGGACATTATCACAGAAGATAATGAAGATATTGAAGCTGAAATGCCTAAAATGGGGGATGATCCCGCCGGTAAAGAAGCTCGATTCTTACAAGCTACTGACGAGATGTCAGCAGCGTTAACGCAGTTTATGAAGAAAAAAATCTACGAAGAACAACTGGCCAACTTTCTGGACGGAGAAGAATATGTCCTGGAAGATCAGCCAATAGAAAAAACCGATAAAGTCATGGAGGCGCTTAAGGCAGCAACTACCCATGACTATGAAGTGTATAGCTTTGCTAAAAAATTATTTCCAGATGAAAGCGATCTGGTGGTTGTATTACGTGCAATTTTACGTAAAAAACAAATATCTGAAAATGTGCGGCTAAACGCTGAAGCATTACTTAAAAAAGTTAATCAAGAGACTACTAAAAAATTCATTAATAGCGGTATTAACTCGGCATTAAAAGCAAAGTTATTTGGCCAGGCGTTGTCATTAAATCCAAAATTACTAAGGGCAAGTTATCGACAGTTTTTAATGGCAGAAGACGATGCTGTAGATACTTATGTCGAATGGATTGGTAGTTATGGCTATCAAAATAGAATGCTGGTGACAAAATTTATCAAAGAGACGCTTTTCTCAGATATAAATGCACTTGATGCGAGCTGTTCATCATTGGAATTTGGTATGTTTCTCAATAAGTTGTCACAACTATTGTCTCTTCAGTCGGCAGAGGCTTTATTTCTGAAAACTTTAATGAATAACCCAATAATTAATAAATTTATTAGCGCAGAAGATTATTGGATATTTTTTCTGATATCGTTAATAAAATTTCCTGAGACTGCAGAGGAACTCCTGAAAAATGCACTGGTAACCCTACCCGCAGATGCTAATTATAAAGACAAAACGTTACTCCTGAAGGCGATTTACAGCGGATGTACAAATCTTCCATTTTCACTTTTTATTAATAATGAACAATTATTAGAGATTAGGGAGTGTTGTAAACAGGCAATAAAAGTAACATTTGCAGCAGAGCTCTTTGATACACAAAACAGTAATAAAAAACAAAATAAAAAACCATGGAAGAAGGTAATGTTCAATGTTTAACAAAGTTTTGATAGGGTTAAGGAGTCATCCAGAATTAATAATTCTTGGATTAATGGTGATGATTATCGCCATGCTCATAATTCCATTGCCCACCTACTTAATCGATTTTTTGATTGGGCTGAACTTAACATTGGCAATACTTGTATTTTTAGGATCATTCTATGTTGATAGGATCTTAAGTTTTTCTTCATTCCCATCAATTCTTCTCATCACAACGTTATTTCGTTTGGCGCTGGCGATCAGTACCAGCCGACTTATACTTCTTGAGGCGGACGCCGGAGAAATTATAACGAGTTTTGGTGAATTCGTTATTGGCGATAGCCTGGTAGTTGGTTTTGTTATTTTCTCCATTGTTACTATTGTTCAGTTTATCGTGATTACTAAAGGTTCGGAACGTGTGGCTGAAGTTGCTGCCCGCTTTTCGCTTGACGGTATGCCAGGTAAACAAATGAGTATTGACGCCGATCTACGCGCCGGGATCATTGATGCAGATTTAGCAAAAGAACGTCGTAGCGTATTAGAACGAGAGAGTCAGCTGTATGGTTCCTTTGATGGTGCGATGAAATTTATCAAAGGTGATGCTATTGCAAACATTATTATTATCTTTGTTAATATTATCGGTGGGCTATCAGTAGGAGTAGGCCAAAATGGAATGGATTTCTCGACAGCGTTGGCCGTCTACACAATTCTTACCGTCGGTGATGGTCTTGTTTCTCAAATTCCAGCTTTATTAATTGCTATTAGCGCAGGGTTTATCGTAACGCGCGTGAATGGCGATAGTGATAATATGGGGCAAAATATAATGTCCCAGTTATTAAGTAATTCTTTTGTCATTATTGTGACATGTGTCCTCGCGCTAAGTATTGGGTTGCTTCCAGGTTTTCCCCTTCTTGTGTTTTTATGTTTGGCAGTAATCTTAGGAATTTATTTTTACTTTAAATTCAAAAAGAAAGGGGTTGAAGAAACGGTTGTTGAGGGAGATATCACCGTTGGGTTGGAACCCTATAATCAGGATGATGATATTTCATTAGGTATTATTAATAAACTTGATCAGGTTATTACCGAAACGGTACCCTTGGTTTTGATTATGAATAGTGTACAGGCTAAAAAATACACTGAAATCAATCTTGCTGATAGGATTCGTAGTCAGTTTTTTATTGAATATGGTATCCGTATTCCCGGTATTGTCATTCGCGAGGGGGAAGGCCTTAATGATGAAGATGTCATATTAATGCTAAATGAAGTCAGAGCCTCGCAATTTAAAATTTATCATGATCTCGTCTTGTTGGTTGAATATTCAGATGAAGTGGTTTCGACTTTGATCAAGAAACCTGTCATCGTAAATAGTAATGGTGAACAATATTATTGGGTTACAAAAAGTGATGCCCAAAAATTAACAAAAATTGGCTGTTATACTCGCACGGCCATGGATGAAATGTACAATCATTTATCTGTATGTCTGGCGCATAATATTAATGAGTATTTTGGTATACAAGAAACTAAATATATTCTTGATCAATTAGAGATGAAGTATCCTGATCTATTAAAAGAAATATTAAGATATATAACCGTGCAGCGCATTTCAGAGGTAATTCAGCGTCTGATCCAGGAGCGAATTTCAGTGCGCAATATGCGTTTAGTTATGGAGGCTTTAGCATTATGGAGCCCACGAGAGAAAGATATAATTACACTCGTCGAGCATGTACGAGGTGCATTAGGTCGCTACATTTGCCATAAGTTTTCATATTCTGGAGAAATTAAAGCAATTGTGATTTCGCCTGAAATAGAGGACAGAATCAGAGATGGTGTCAGGCCTACCGCTGGCGGTACTTTTCTTAATCTCGATGCATCCGAAGCTGAGATGATTCTGGATAATTTTAAACTGGCTCTTTCTGGAATCAATATTCCTATTAAAGACATTATTTTACTGGGATCTGTGGATATTCGTCGTTTTATCAAAAAACTTATTGAATCTAGTTATCGAGACCTCGAAGTACTTTCGTACGGGGAACTAACGGAAAATGTTCCCGTTAATATTCTGAAAACTATTTAGGATAATGTCTTGCGATATGGAGCATGCTGGTATGAAAAAATTAAAACTATTAAATAAATACAGCTACTTACATAGCATAAACGGCTCGCTGATTGAAGCAGAGCTTGACGACGTTTCAGTGGGCGAAGTATGCGAAATTTATGCGAGCTGGCAAGCAAATGAACGTATAGCCAGGGCTCAGGTCGTTGGCTTTCGCAATGGAAAGACATTATTAAACCTTATAGGCAGCTCTGTGGGGCTTACACGTACTGCAGTTTTGAAACCAACGGGAGAGCAGTTAACCATACAGATCAGTGATGCCTTTCTTGGTTCAGTTTTGAATGCTTCTGGTCAAATTATGGAAAGGTTTGTCCCGGACACTCCAGGCGAAAGGGGAAATTTACGCCTGATTGATGAACTGCCACCGTCGTATCAGGAACGTCGAGTTATTAATACACCACTAGAGACACGGATAAGAGTCATTGATGGCGTACTGACATGTGGCATTGGTCAACGTGTTGGGATTTTCGCATCGGCTGGCTGTGGCAAAACGGTTTTAATGCATATGCTTGTAAACAACACTGAAGCTGATGTGTTTGTTATTGGCTTGATTGGTGAACGTGGAAGGGAAGTTACGGAATGCGCGGAATCGCTGAAAAAATCAGTAAATGCAGCAAAATGTGTTTTGGTTTATGCCACCTCTGATTTTTCGTCAGTAGATCGGTGTAATGCCGCCCTGATGGCGACAACCGTGGCAGAGTATTTTAGAGATCGAGGAAAGAGAGTTGTACTTTTTATCGACTCAATGACGCGGTATGCACGAGCACTACGTGATATGAAACTGGCAGCGGGTGAACCACCTGCCAGACGTGGTTATCCTGCTTCTGTTTTTGACAGTTTGCCTCGCTTACTGGAGAGGCCGGGACCAACACTAAAAGGAAGTATTACTGCCTTTTATACCGTATTACTGGAGGGGGAGGATGAATCAGACCCACTGGGGGATGAAATTCGCTCAATCCTTGATGGCCATATCTATCTAAGTCGCAAACTCGCTGGGCAAGGTCATTATCCGGCAATAGATGTTCTAAAAAGTGTGAGTCGAGTATTTGGTCAGGTCACTGATGAAAAACACAGAGATAATGCTGCACGGGTAAGGAAGATCCTCACAACTTTGGAAGATCTACAGGTGTTTATTGATTTAGGGGAATATCGAGCTGGGCAAAATGCTGAAAATGATTTTGCTATGAATGCACGGCCTAAACTCACAAATTGGTTGAAACAGTCAGTTAATGAAAAAATGCCAATGAGTGAAACGCTAAAAGAGCTTGAACGAATTGTTAAGTAAAGTTAATCGACTTATAAGAAGAACAGCGCAGAGCCTGGCTGCATGTGAAGCATCATTACAAAAGTTAAATGCAGAAAAAGAAAAGTTAGCCGAAAAGGAACGCCTGTATGATATGCAACTTAAAAACCTGCAGTCACTGTTAGATATGAAAGAGTTACTCGGCGAAGTTGTATTTCGACAGGATATATTTTACTCGTTACGTAAAGTTGCAGTCATTCAGCAGCAGATCGCTGAGATAAATCTTGAAAAGCAAAAAATAGCAGAGCGGCGAAAAATACTTAACAAGGAAATAGTTCAACAGCAAGCACAAAGAAAACACTGGTGGCTAAAAGGAGAAAAGTACGATCGACTAAAGAAGCGCATCAAAAAACAACTTTTAAATCAGATGCTTTATCAAGATGAGCTTGAACAGGAGGAAAAATATAATGGACGAAGTCAAGAAAATTGAACATTATAAAAATTTAAATACAGACACATCCGAGAATTCTGCTGCGGATTTAGACAGTTTCTTAAAGAAAAACAAAAAAAATAAAGAAATGAGTGAGATTGTTGCTGGATCCATTCTCCAGTTATTACGTCAGGCTCAGGATAGCCAATTCCCTACGTTTGGGAAAAAGAATGGGCAAATGAAGTCTATTGATAACAAATCGTCTCTCCAGGTTGACAGGAATTCATCTTTTTCTTTGCAAACAAATGGAATAGAGCAACTTTCTACAAAGAAAGTCCTCAATATGACTTCACGATATCAGGGTGTTAATTCTGAACTATCTGATAAAGCGATACAATTTAAGGGGGAAATCCATAATGGTATCCATACAGAAAACATCACGGTTCAAAACCACAGTAATAATAAAGAGCGTGAAAAAAAATATCGCGATGGAGACAAAAAAAATGGAGAGCAGGCCCATTTATTAGATATTACTAACGAAAGAAGGTTTGCTGATAACAAAATCATGTTTACTCAACATATCGAAAAGCAAAGGAATGTTCATACGCTCAATCAGAATGATATAAATAATTCTGTTAATAGTGCCAATGTACCCGAAAATGAATTGACATATCAGTTTCAGCGTTGGGGACAGAATCATACAGTTCGGATTCTGGAAAGTAGTGAAGGGATACGACTAAAACCATCAGACACGATTGTCTCCGACAGACTCCATGAAGCCCAACACAATGATGTTACAGCACAACGTTGGGTATTGACTGAGCAAGATGAACGACAAGGGCAACGACATCAGCCTCATGATGAGCAAGAAAATGAAGGTAAATTCGAAAACGATCAGAAGGACGAAAGTTAATGTTCGGTCTGAGAAAAGTAAATGGAAACACTCATTCCTTTGAAACCACTTTTCTAAACTGGAAAGAAAAGGGTGAAGATGTTGCGTTATTAATGCCCGAATTTAGCGCCAAATGGCTACCGATAGCAGAAGAGAGCGGCAGCTGGTCTGGATGGGTGTTACTTCGAGAGTTATTTCCCTTAATTTCTGCCGAGCTCGCTGGGATGGCTTTAATGCCAGAAACGGAAAGGTTAATAGTGGAATGGCTCAGTTTATCTAGTACCCCGTTAAATCTAAAGTATCCTGAACTAAAATATAATCGTTTGTGTGTCGGTAAAGTATTTGATGGAGTATTGAGTCCAGCTCAACCACTAATAAGAATATGGACAGGGGAATTAAATGTTTGGTTAGATAAAGTCACGGTCTGCCAATACGAAAACGCTCCAACACTAGACAAAAAAACATTATATTGGCCCATTCATTTTGTAATTGGATTTAGTAAATCATGTTATAGAACCATTGTTGATATTGAAGTTGGTGATGTTTTATTAATTTCAGATAATTTTGCTTATGCGGTTATTTATAATACAAAGATTTGTGATCTGATTTATCCAGAGGAGTTAAAAATGGCTGATCATTTTGAGTACGAGGAAGATTTTGAAACAGATGACTTTGATATCAAAAAAAGCGAAATCGAGATTAATGATGAAAATGACTATCAGCAGATTAATAGTTTTGAAGACTTGCCTGTAAAAATTGAGTTTGTTCTTGGAAAGAAAATAATGAATCTATATGAAATAGACGATCTCTGTGCAAAAAGAATTATACCTTTGCTTCCTGAAGCTGAGAAAAATATAGAGATACGTGTAAATGGCGCGCTAACTGGCTATGGCGAACTTGTTGAAGTGGATGATAAATTGGGCGTAGAAATTCATTCTTGGTTATCAGGGAATAATAATGTCAAATAGCATTTCGCTGATAGCGATATTATCATTATTTACACTATTACCGTTTATAATAGCATCCGGGACATGTTTTATTAAATTCTCGATTGTTTTTGTTATTGTACGAAACGCTTTGGGACTTCAGCAAGTGCCATCAAATATGACTCTTAATGGGGTGGCTTTGCTATTGTCAATGTTCGTAATGATGCCGGTTGGGAAGGAAATATATAATAACAGTCAGAATGAGAATCTTTCATTCAATAATGTAGCGTCGGTTGTTAATTTTGTTGAGACAGGCATGAGTGGTTATAAATCATATTTGATAAAATATTCTGAACCGGAGTTGGTTAGCTTTTTTGAAAAGATTCAGAAGGTGAATAGTTCTGAAGACAATGAAGAGATAATCGATGATGATAATATTTCAATTTTCTCGTTACTCCCGGCATATGCGTTGAGTGAGATAAAAAGTGCATTTATTATAGGTTTCTATATCTATTTACCCTTTGTTGTAGTGGATCTGGTTATATCCAGCGTTCTGTTAACGTTAGGTATGATGATGATGAGTCCGGTAACCATATCTACACCGATAAAATTAATTCTGTTTGTCGCGATGGACGGTTGGACAATGTTATCGAAAGGTCTCATTTTACAATATTTTGATCTATCCATTAATCCCTGAGGAAAAAATATGGACGACATTGTTTTTGCGGGGAATAGGGCGCTGTATCTGATTTTAGTTATGTCTGCAGGACCTATTGCAGTTGCGACATTTGTTGGTTTATTGGTAGGGCTTTTTCAAACGGTAACACAGTTGCAAGAACAGACGTTGCCATTTGGCGTCAAATTATTATGCGTAAGTATTTGCTTTTTTTTAATGAGCGGATGGTACGGTGAAAAATTATACTCTTTTGGTATTGAAATGCTGAATTTAGCATTCGCGAGAGGATAGCATGGGGGAGGCGATACTCTATCAGTTGCATAGTCTGCTGGCTGCTACAGCGCTCGGTTTTTGCCGATTGGCGCCAACTTTCTATTTGTTACCATTTTTCGCCAGTGGGAATATACCAACAGTAGTTCGTCACCCAATAATAATAGTGGTATCATGTGCATTAGTTCAGCATTACCACTATGAATTATCGACCTTAAATGAAATAGATATCGCTTTGTTAGCTGCCAGAGAAATTATCATAGGGCTGTTTATTGCTTGCTTATTAGCATCCCCATTTTGGATTTTCCTTGCTATAGGCAGCTTTATCGATAACCAACGTGGTGCAACGTTAAGTAGTACTTTGGATCCGGCTACAGGTGTCGATACATCGGAATTAGCAAGATTATTTAACCTTTTCTCTGCAGCAGTTTATCTTACTAACGGTGGATTGAACTTTATTCTGGAGACTCTATGGCAAAGTTATAACTTATGGCCTTCAGGAAATTTTAATTTTCCTAAATTAGAGCCTTTATTCTCATATATTAATAATATAATGACTCATACTATCGTTTACGCAAGCCCCGTGATTGCGGTTATGCTGGGCGGTGAAGCTGTCCTGGGATTGCTGGCACGCTATGCTTCACAACTAAATGCTTTTGCCATCTCACTGACTGTCAAAAGTGCGCTGGCATTTTTAATATTAATTATTTATTTTGGCCCAATACTGGCTGAACGAGTTATGCCGTTATCCTTTTTCCCAGAACAATTGCAATTATACATTGATAAATAGAGTGTTTCATGGCAAATAAAACTGAAAAGCCAACACAAAAGAAACTCCAGGATGCTTCTAAAAAAGGGCAAATTCTAAAAAGTAGAGACTTAACAGTCTCTGTAATAATGCTTGTGGGTACTTTATATCTCGGATATGTATTTGATGTGCATCACATTATGTCGATTCTTGAATACATCCTTGATCATAACGCTAAACCGGATATTTGGGACTATTTTAAAGCTATGGGGATAGGTTGGTTGAAAACGATCATTCCTTTTTTGCTGGTTTGCATGTTTACAACAATACTTGTCTCATGGTTTCAAAGTAAAATGCAATTAGCAACTGAAGCTATTAAGTTTAAGTTTGATTCATTAAATCCAGTAAATGGCTTAAAACGTATATTTGGCTTAAAAACCGTAAAAGAATTTGTTAAAGCAATACTTTATATTATTTTTTTTGCATTGGCGATCAAAGTATTTTGGACTAACCATAAATCACTGCTTTTTAAAACTCTTGATGGAGATATCATTTCTTTATTATCAGATTGGGGAGAGATGCTATTCCTTCTCATACTATATTGTCTCGGCAGTATGATAATTGTTCTAATATTTGATTTTATCGCTGAGTATTTTTTATTTATGAAAGATATGAAAATGGATAAACAAGAAGTTAAAAGAGAATACAAGGAACAAGAAGGAAATCCAGAAATTAAGTCTAAACGCAGAGAGCGCCATCAAGAAATTCTGTCAGAGCAATTGAAATCTGATGTCAGTAATAGCCGTCTGATGATAGCCAACCCTACGCACATTGCCATAGGGATATACTTTAAGCCACATCTGTCACCTATCCCATTGATTTCTGTAAGAGAAACTAATGAGGTAGCATTAGCCGTAAGGAAATATGCAAAGGAAATCGGAATACCAATTATTACAGATAAAAAATTAGCACGAAAAATTTATGCTACCCATCGTCGCTACGATTATGTTAGCTTCGAAAATATAGATGAGATCTTGCGTCTTCTGCTGTGGCTTGAAGATGTGGAGAATGCTGGACAACCTGTTCCAGATGAACTGCTCCCCTCAGAAGATAAATTCAAAGAAGGTGAAGACACAAAAAGCGAGAATAAAGACAATAATTTAAAAAATTAAACATCTATCATAGTCAGAAATTTATAAGAATCTACACGCAAAAAGCGTGTAGATTCTTATTTAATGAGTTAAACGATCTTGCGAAATGACAAGCAATTGATACATACTCATCTCTTTATAAGCTGGAACAGTAGTAACCTGTGCAAATTCGCGATATAGCTTCTGCTCTAGTTCTGCTGATGATATATATTCCGGGTGTTCGCTAAAGAACTGTCTTGCATCTACTATCGCTTGAGATTCGCCACTTCTTTTATTCTGAGTATCCTTTAATGAATTTTCTCTGGTGCATGCAGAGAGCAACGATATCAGCGCGACAGTTATTATGATTTTACTATTATATCTTACTAATGACATATCAACTTTCTCTTATGCAAGATTGGAGTTTAAAATAATGTTTATCCCATTCACAGAGTGCTATAAACAACTCAACAGTACCTTTTATGTTAAGTTTATTTAGGGATCTTATTTTGTGATATGATACTGTTTTATAATCAATTCCTTTGATAATGGCTATTTGTTTTAACGAATAAGAAACACATAACCGCAGGATATCTATCTCATCATGGGTAAGTGGTTCTTGAGTGGAATACACATTTTGTGTATGAAGATTCGAAACCAGGAAATGCGTTAAATCAGATAATGTAATATTCTTATTGATCCTGATGAAATTGTTGCTCAAAAGGGTGTTTACAGGTTCTGTATTTGGTTTGAGATTTCGATGTTGGTGCTCATCAATAACAACGAACGAATGTCCAAGATCAACCAACGCAACCAAATCGCTGTAATATTCCTTTTGGGATGCTAATAATGCATTAGTGCCTACAGTGAAGTAGACATCACTGGAAAAGACTTGCATATGCCAACCTGCACTCTAAAATCATTTAGGGTAAATATTACGTGTAAAATTTAAAATAATGGTAATTGTTATATTTGCATATCAATGAGGGAATAGGGTGTATACCTTAAATTGCAAATAAAGTTATGTATGTAGCCATTTAAAATGGCTCTCGAAAATTATAATCTTTTTATTGTGTGTCATCATAATTTGATCATGAAATTTCCGTCTTGTTACACTACTCTAAACTAGAGCTTATGGAATTAGCGGGTGGTATTCATGGAAAATAATGATAAATTCTTATCACAAGACTTATTGGAATCTTATGCCATTCGTTTATTGAGCGGACCATTGAATGGATGCGAGTATGAAATACTTAATGGGCGTGTACTCGTTATCGTTGGTAATGATGTTTCGTTAGGAAGAAGTGATTCTTTTTCTGAGTTACCAGAGAATACGATAGTCATTCCTTATGGAGAGCTTACAGGCAGTTTTGAGGTAATAATCACTACCGACCCTGATCTGGTTGTAACAATCAGAGAATTAACAGCACAAGAACCTGAAGATAGAACGTTAACATTGAATCAGCAAATAGAAGTTTTAGGCCTCAAATTTGCTGTAAAAGGAAAAAATGAAGTTTGGCAGTATTCAATACCAGGTATTGTTGAAAATAACATTACTTCAACAAGGCAACATTTCTTTAGTAGTACGCTGTTTAAATATGTAACGCTATTTTTTCTTTTTGCTATCATTTTTATAGCTTTTTATATTGTTAATGCCAGTAATGATCCGCAGCTGAGACATATCGATAAAATTCTTGTAAACAAAAATAGAAATTATGAAATTTTATATGGTAGGGATCATGTCATCTATATCAATACCAATAGTTTGGATGAAGCTGTCTGGGTCAAACAAGCATTGGAAAAAAATCAACCAGGAAAACCAGTACGGGTGATAAATCCTGATGATGAATCGATACGAATTTTTTCATGGCTTGCTGATAATTTCCCAGATCTACAATATTTTAAACTACAGCTATTAGATGCCAGTAATCCAAGACTGACAGTGAGTAAGCAACGGAATGCTATCACACAGCAACTAATCGATAATCTTATTAAAGGATTACTGCAAACTATGCCATATGCCAGCAATATAAGTATTGCGGTATTAGATGATAATGTATTGGAAAGTCAGGCAATTGAAACATTGTCGGCAATAGGTCTTTCTTATGAAAAATATAAAACAGCTAACAATGTATATTTCAATATCATTGGTACGTTAAGCGACAGTGAATTAAATAAAATTAATAATTATGTCGACGAATATTATAAACAATGGGGTAAACAATATGTAAGATTTAATGTGAATTTGAAAAATCAGGACACAAATAACAGTTCATTTAGCTACGGAGATAATCGATTCGAGAAGTCTCAAGGTAGCAAGTGGACATTTCAGGAATAATTGAGGAGGACTTATGGCAGATTGGAATGGTTATATTATGGATATCAGCAAACAATTTGATCAGGGGGTTGATGATCTGAACCAGCAAGTTGAAAAAGCGTTGGAGGATTTAGCAACCAATCCTTCCGACCCGAAATTCCTTGCCGAATATCAGAGTGCATTAGCTGAGTATACATTATATCGAAATGCGCAATCTAACGTTGTAAAAGCGTATAAAGATCTTGATTCGGCAATCATACAAAACTTCCGCTAAACTGGATAAGGATTTTATTATGTCAGTAAGCAATATGCCACCTATTGATAGAGCTGAGCAATCAGCTGCTCATGAAATACAGCAAGCGAAAGTTATTGATTTAAATGACCGGGTTCTCAATCTTGATAACCCGGATGATAAAATGATCTCCGCTTTTGCTAACTATGCGGTACAAACTGAAAATTGGCAGCAAAATGCGTTACAAGCATTAAGGTCTGATAAAAAGGGGTTAACTCCTGAAAAATTATTAGTCTTGCAGGATCATGTGCTTAATTATAATGTCGAGGTTTCATTGGTGGGAACATTAGCAAGAAAAATTGTCGCTGCAGTTGAGACGTTGACTCGCTCATGAAATATATATCATTATTCTTGTTTATCCTGCTGTTGTGCGGTTGCAAGCAGCAGGAATTACTGAACCATCTTGATCAACAGCAAGCTAATGATGTCCTTGCTGTTTTACAAAGACATAATATTAATGCTGAGAAGAAGGATCAAGGCAAAATTGGATTTTCAATCTATGTAGAACCAACGGATTTTGCTTCTGCGGTGGATTGGCTAAAAATCTACAATCTCCCGGGTAAGCCTGATATTCAAATATCGCAGATGTTTCCTGCAGATGCACTCGTTTCCTCTCCACGAGCGGAAAAAGCAAGATTGTATTCTGCTATTGAACAGCGTTTGGAGCAATCTCTCAAAATTATGGATGGCATTGTTTCTTCAAGAGTACATGTTAGTTACGATGTTGATACAGGTGATAGTGGCAAAACTGCTTTACCAATTCATATTTCTGTACTTGCTGTATATGAAAAAGATATCAATCCAGAAATAAAAATAAATGACATTAAAAGATTTATTGTTAATAGCTTTGCAAGCGTACAATATGAGAATATTTCAGTCGTATTGTCAAAACGAAGAGATATTATTGAACAAGCACCAACATATGAAATTAACGAACCTATTTTTGCTTATGATAAGACTATGCCGGTTTCTATCTTACTTGCATTAATGTCCATTGCGACTTGCTGGCTGTTATGGAAGTACAGGGCTATTCTAACTAATTTAATCAGGTTAAAAAATAAGTAGACATATGAGAACGTTATGAATCTTGCCCTAAGAAAGATTATATATGATCCAATTAGTTATATTCATCCTCAACGAGTAAGTTGGAATAATGCACGTATTAGCAATCCGGTACTTAGATCTATTACCAATGAAATGATACTCCTACAGTACAATCTTTCAGTTGAGCATTTTAGTCTGAATAGTTCACTTATTTACTACATAAACAATTGGAAATTATTTCCATTGATCTGTTTACTCAGTGGTTGTCACTTTTATCGAGAAAGGTTTGCAGAACGCGGATTTTTTTACAAGGTTCCTGATGTGCTAAGGAATTATTTATCAGCGATACCGGTGGAAATAAATGAAAAGGCACGATATAAACCTGGCATCGTTAACTATCAGAATATCATCACATGTGGTTTTTCAACGTTGTTGCCCTATGTAAGGCAACAACCGTTGGCAATGCAGCAACGATTTAATTTATTATTTCCTGATTTTGTTGACCACATACAATTGCCGTTACCAGTTGCGTCTACTCTTTTGGAGAGAATTACATTTTATGCGAAAAAAAATAGAGATGAGCTTGATAAACTCTCCTGCAAATGGTGTTGTGATTAAAAGAATAATTTCTGATGGATTGAAAGAAATAGTTTCTCTAAAAGAACAGATCCTTCTTGAAACCACCGCAAAAATTCAGAGTATTGAGGATAAGAGAGAAGAAAAAATTATTCAAGGTTATTATGATGGCTATGCGAAAGGCATTATTGATGTGATGGATAATTTTATACCCTTGATAAGTTTGCTGAGCTCAGAATTAGAAAAAAACAGAGTAAACATGATAAACGATCTGAAGAGCATATTGTTAAAATCTTCAGAGGAAGTTGAAGTTTTTATCAAAATTTTTGAAAGTTGGGTAACAAAATTACCGTCAATATCAGGCCCTTTAAATCTCTATATACCTACCAGTTTCAAAGATAAGTCTATTGAAGTAGAGTCATATTTTGTCGACAAGTCAATATGGAATGTCCATATTTCATATCATGATGACAAACGTTTTATTTTTTTTACAGATCAATTTATTGCTGAATTTAGTCCGCAGGAATTTGTGGATAATTGTGAGCAATATTTAATTAGCAATCACTGTTTTTCCCCTGACAAGGTTAATGAAATCTGTGAACATGCCAGACATTATTTAGTTGAAAGAATGTGTGAAATAGATTCTTTGGCTATGAATAATTCTGATTTGACGAACCCAGAGGACTTATAGATCACTGTCTCCGGTTTAATAACTTGAATATAATCTAATTCTAATATTTTAAACGCCTAATGATTTTTCAACACTGGTGTTATTCTGCTTACGCGAAAATTTTATTTTTAATTATATTTCATTATTATTTCATCAATGTGTTCTTTGGATTTTGCTTATAATAATAATGGAAGGGATGATTATAAATGAATGCGTTATTGCATTTACACTCAGGATGAATATATGGGAAAGATTAAAATTGTAGTTTCAGATCAGCAGCCGTTTATGATTGATGGGATAATTGGATTTCTCGGACATTATCCCGATTTATATGAGGTTGTTGGGGGCTATAAAGATCTGAAGAAAGCTATAGCGGAGTGTAACAAATCTGCAGCCCAAATATTTATTTTAGGAGAATTTGCAGGTGGAATGATGGGGTCCGAACTCATAAAATGGGTTAAATCGCATAAAATAGATGCTCATATTATTACATTTGTAGCAAAAATGCCGTATATTGATTCAATAAAATTGCTTGAAGCCGGTGCGAAAGGATGCGTATGGAAAACCAGTCACCCGGCGAAACTAAATCGCGCTATTGATTCGATTAGTAATGGTTACACTTATTTTGATAGTGTACATATGGATTGTGAAAAAATATCTTCAAGATATTCCTCTGATAATCAACTTACAAATCGTGAGTCTGAAATACTACAACTCATAGCTGATGGAAAAACAAACAAAGAAATCGCTAATTTCTTGCAGTTAAGCAGGAAAACAGTCGAAACTCATAGACTCAATATCATGAAGAAATTAGATGTTCACAGTGGTATCGAGTTGATCAAAACAGCTTTACGTATGGGTGTTTGCACTATATAAAAAAAGAGGCTTTAGGCTCATTTTGCTAAAGCCTTACGCTTGTCTATTTCATTAAGTCTGGTATATACAACATATATTTTTTTTGCATATTGCAGCCTCTTTTTTTGGTTTTCCATTGCAAAACCCGCGTTATATGTCCCCAGACATTGCCACGTTACCCCACAACGTGAAAAATGATTATATAAAATCTCGGTCCCTATTTTAATGTTCAGACAGGGGTTATCTAACAAATCTCGTTCATCTTTTATTATTCCACGTTTTTTTAACATGGGAATGTGCATCTGGTTTATCTGCATTAAACCATAATCAAAACTCTTTATATTGTTTTTCTTATCCCTATTCTTGCCGATGCTATCATTTTTTAAATTACTTTCAACAAGAGCGATAGCTTTGATCAAATTTGGTTCGATTCTGAAAATTGATCCTGCTTCATTAAAGCAAGCGCTACTGGCGAAAGACATTTTTGTAATTAATATAGAAAACATGAAGATGGATAAGATTTTAACTTTGGGTAAGCGCATATATTTTTATGTGTAGGATTGAAGGAAAGGAACGAGATACTAATATATTCAGTATCTCGTTAATCATTTAAGTGGTCAATTATCTACCATTCCAGTTCATAGTAAGGAGAGATAGGATTATCTTTCGAATACATATCATTTTGAAATGATGCCATCCATGTTGAAACTATAAATGCTTGTATTTGATCTGTATCAGTAGCACTGGTGGTGATGTGTTTATCTAATGAAACGACTTCATCACCCGTTGCGGTTGCTATATTTAAACTTTGAGAAAAATTATTCATATTGATTGGATTAGTCATAAAGTTCCCTTTTTATTTGTCCAGGCCAATAGCCTATACACAATACTTTTTAATCTAGAGTATTTGATATATATTGCAATAAGGTAATTATCTTAGATGTTTTCATCTCTGTTGTTTACATAACCAGTTGCATACATCTAAACAATAAAATTGCGACAATAAAGATTTATCGCATACAAATTCTCGTTAGTTGCTTTAGTTTCAAAATGTTGTCAATTATCACTCGATGGCTTTCACTCGAAGTTTCTTTATAGTAGAGTTTCATGTTGCTTTTGAGCGGGTTAGGTACATACATATCTACACACTCTTTTATCACAACTGCTTTTCGTCTTCTGGGTTCGAGTTGTAGTGATTTGTCTATACAAATCCTTGCCTCTTCAATTCTTTCATTATGAAAATTGACAAGTGCTCTATAGTAGTAGAGAGAGGCTATATCAGTTGTGTGTATCTTAGCCTGTTCAAATAAGATATGAGATACTTTTGCTTGTCCAGACAGACCAGTTATCAGTCCCATAATAGCTAAAATTTTTCCATCGACATTGGTTATGTCTGATACATAATGTAAAAGCTCTAATGCTTTTTGAGCAGCAAGTTCAAGTTCATACTTTCCATGAAGTGCCAAAGACATATGGCATTCCGCTAGCAGACAATAACATTCTATTTTTAGCGTCTGTATATCACTTTTATTTTGTAATCCATCAAATATAGCCATAGCCCTGTAAATGCTTTCAGGAGTAAACTCGTAAAGTTCTTTCTTACCAGCCAACAGTTCATCTGATAAATAATGATTCTTGTAACCTTGGTCCGGTTTAGCTAATCTTACAGAACGCTCTGGATTATGTGCCGTTTGAAGGATATTATCTATAATAAATTGTGATGTGTTATGTAGTTCATCAACAGGAAGATGATTACTGGCGATGAGGAAAAGATTTTTAGCGTCGATCAGTTCAATGTATAAAGTTTTCACCGCGTTATTCTGGTTTATTCTTCCTGTAACGAAATAATCTGGCTTGAATCTTCTCAAAAATGAATTTTGCGATATGTGATCATTACAAAAATTTGTCGCAGCCATCGGATAGGTATAGAGGCCATCGATTTTTTTATCCGAAATGTTTTGCACTAATTCCTGATTAAGTATTAATGGATCCAGGGTATTCAATGAAGTGGTGAAAGGAAATATAGCTATGGAATAGTCTGAAGTGTTATCTTCATTTATTTTAGTTTTGAAAACCTGTCCACTGAAACGATAACCTTTCCGGTAGATTGTTTCTATGCAACGATCATAGCCAATTTTTTCAAAAATGCAGCGCAAAGAATAGATACATCTTGTCAGGGACTCGTCACTTACAATAATATTTTTCCATACTGATTCGATGATCATATCTTTCAGGACAACATGACCAGCGGATTCAAGTAATACGATCAATACTCCTAACTCTTTCGGTGGAATATAAATCTGCTCATTTCCTTGAGTAAGAATTCCATCTTCCGTGAGCGTTAATCCCTCAAGAAAATGATATGAGAATTTATTTTCTAAGTCCATTAGTTAACCTCTATGAAAAAATTGGTTTCTTGCATCCTGCATAAGCAATAGAAATTGTGGCTATTCATATTTATGTGTCATTAATGCTACAGGAGTTTACATTCGACATATCTATGGTTGTGTTCACTAATTTATCTTAGGAATTCAGTGATGTAATCTGAAATAGCCTTATTCAATTTTGATAAAATAGATTGTTCTCTAACGCGTTGAAAAATAGTAATTTATAGTGTGTTCTTAACTGTTTTAAGATGTTGATTTAAGAAAACATAAGAGAAGCTGGTCATAGTGGTTAACTGCACTATAACCAGCAATTTTAACCAAATGCTTGTAATGCTTAGCCATTATCTTCTAAATTATCGGTTAAGAGTTCAATATATGCCTGCGCTTTGCTCTTAACACTTTCATCCTCACAATTGTTAATAATATGATAGAAACATTGCATTGCGTTATCGATATTTTTAGCCCCAATTTGACATTGACCCATACGATAAATAACTGAATAGTCATCATACGGGGAGTAATTGTAACTTAGTTTGTAAAGGTCATATGCTTGTTGATATTTCTTTTTTGACTGGCATACTGATGCAAAACCTTTTAGATATTCATGATTTTCGAACGCATAAATGCACAGAAATTTATAATAAATTTCTGCGTCCGTTATATTACCTTTTTCATGGTAGTCGAATGCATATGCATATATTCTATCAAGGATATCAGGAGTCAATCCATGTAGTAATGCCAGATTTTCTCCTTGCGATAATGCGTGTTTTAGTTGACTTGCCCATTCATCACTGTTATTGAATATTTCAAGTGTATCTGTGCTCATAATATTCCTCTGTGATGTGTTTCGTGATGCTAAATTATTATTGATTGACTCATTAATTTTTATTTGCATTTATCTTTTTGAATTATGAGTTTTAAGCTTGCATTGCTTATGGGTATATTTGTTCATTATTAGTAAAAATACTGACCACTATAAACCAATAATGTCATTAGTTGTTTTGCTAATATTCACCTTATTAGTTATCTTAATTACGACATTTCATAAATGCCTTAATGTGCATGGCCTGGATTCATATTATCAATTTCCATTTTTTCGATGAAAATTAAAAAAGGGATTTTTGCGAAGGGTAGTAAGTCGTCTGGTTTTTTTTCTTTATTATGTCTGGTGACGAGGGGGGATAGAACGTCGGTACATATAGTAGAGAATTTATTCAGGTCTAAATTATTCTCTATTTTGGCCAGTTTTATGAGTTCATTTGTAGCCATACTCATTAAATCATCTGTTATCGGAAATTTATATATGCTCATAGCCGATAATATTGCTTGCTGAATTATTTCTTCAGAAATATCCGCTATCTTTATTGACAAATCATGTGTTAGATATTTTCCTCCAAGAAAATCTTGTTCAATATAATTTAAACCAGACCTCATCGTAATTTTAACTGGATTCACGTATTTCTCTTCATTTTTCTTATTTTTGTTCTCCTGATCAGGAACTAATGGTTGCAGTGGTAGGCTATTATTAATATTTCGTGGCTTCATTTTACATTTCTCTCATTTGATTAGAGCAAAATCCGAATTCGCAGCTTCTGATAATGTCAAATATCACCTTTTCTCATGCTTTATTCTATCAAAAATCGCTCATTTTTACTTTTTTTACCATAATGTTACTTAGTAGCATCGGCAATTTACATAACTTACATGTTGTTTTTTATATCCTGAAAAAACAGTTAGATAGTGTGCACACTCGAAATGATATTGGTAACATAAATAGCTTTATTCGTGACAAACATCTCAAAAGATTTCCTTTATTATTTTCGAAATTCATTTGATCAAGGTTATCACCTTATGGAGACGTTACGTAGAATGACTATATTTGTTATCGGCACATTAGGGGTATTAAATTTAGTATTGATGGAAGGTGATTATTGAACAGTAACATCGAGTCACGGTAAAAATGTGAGGTATATAATGGACATTGAGTTTTCGCAGATTCATGAAATGGTCTATATGCATGATATTGTAAATTCGGACTCGAAAAAGAAACCAAGGATTCCGTTAAAAAAATTCCTTAATGCTGAGAAGGTTCTCACGCAAACAACATCATGGGTACTAAATTCAAGATATGTGAATGTTAATTCTGTCAGTAAAGTCAACGTAAAGAGTAAAGTTAAAAACAGTTATATATCACGATCTGTCAATGATGAGTTTAGTTTAACAGATGATGAAATCAATTCTTTTAAAGAAACGTTAGTCCTTTCCTCTATTGATTCACTAAGTAAACTGGTTCTTAATAATCCTCTTTCTGTATTGTTTACATCGACTGTACGAAGGAATAATAATAGAGCTAAGATGAATGTTGAGTTCGACTCATGGGTTTGCACCAGATGTTGTTGATACATGATATTTTACATTGCAAGGTGATATCTAAAATGAAAGATGCTGATCAAAACTTTGATGCTTTATACTGGCATATACTACAAGCATATTTAATTTTATTGTTTTATGATTAACGAGGTTCCATCTTTTTGTTATCTATTTAAGTTTACCTTGCACAATGCATTATTGCTCTGTTACTAATACTCAAAATAAAAGCATGCTTACCTTGCTTTAGTATATTATAGCTTACACTTTTTTCTGGAAAGACATAAAAATCAGGAATAAGTTCTGCAAGTCTATCATCATCGACTTGATCCATGATCTCAAATTTATTAACTTTCTTTGATGTTAAATGGGCTGTGTCATAGTTTTCAATCCATGTGTATTCAATATTTCGCCGTATTGATTTACTTTCTCTGTTACCTTGTTGCCAGGTTCCGCTCAACGCAACAGTTCCTGTTTTATTTTTTTTGTTATACATAAAGTCGATGGTAAGATTTGCTCGCCCCTGGTCATTAAAAATTACCCAATTTGCAGTGCATGTTTCATTATATATAATTTTTTCTGCAGAATAAGAGTAAACAATGAAGAGAATAAACCCACTGATAAAAACTAAAATAAATAATAAGTTTTTTTTATAATCAATCACGATTAACCTCACGGTAAGACAGGGTTAAACAGCCTGCCACTTCATGTTGGTTATAGTTTTTATTGCATGCCATAACAATCATCCCTGGTGAGGATTTTGCAAGAGGGAAGTATAACCACGGATATTTTTTACAGTTAATCCCCGAATCCAGTATCCGTGTCTTATATTTATCGAACTCTTTCAACCCATCAATTGTATCTTCTGTCACATTAAAATGGCAGCCATTAATTTCCGCAACAGTCTTGTAATCCTTGAAGAATGGTTTCGGTTGATTATTATTCCATAGCCAATGTGCAGAATATACGCCTATAGCAAATATGCTCAACATAATTAGATAACTTTTTATATGTTTGAGGATTTTGTTATTGAAATTGTTTGCGCTACCAATGCTCTCTTTGTACCCCGCATTACCTTTTACGGCAGGTGGGGCATTGTGTGTATGTGCGTCTGTTGAAGAGTTTATTGCATGATTTTGTATGTTAATGTCATTATGAATCTTGAATCCTCTTCTCGGCACGGTTGCAATAAGCGAGTGGGTTGTATCACCAACAGCGCGAAATCCGCGTCTGATAATGGATATGTTCTGATATAACGTGTTAGTTGGCACACGCATACCTTCTTCTTCCCAGACTCTGGTGAAAAAATCTTGTTGTGCAACCACATCAGGAAAAGCTTCAAGTAGAAGTGATAAACAACGACTGGCTGGCGTTGTCAGAACGACGTTAAGGTCGGCGTTATGTACCGATATTAATTTTCGGTGCTCAGGCCAGAACTCGATATTATCGTTAATAATCCAGTACATACGTCAATAGACACTAAATCAATCGAAATGGAAATCACATAGTTTGCTAAGTATATTGGTATTTACGACATAAATATATATTAATTTTATATTTATCATAATGATTGAAATGAGGCTTTAATGTCGCAACGTAAAACTTTACGCAAATTAACATGATTAACATTTATGCCACTATTGTTTGTAAATTCATATTTCGTAATGCTTCTGAATTTTTCGTGTGATGGTTTTAAATACCATGTTGTTTACTCTTGGGGTTACTGCTTATTTGTAAAATACGGGCATTTCAATAGATGCCCGTATAAGCAGAGTATGATTCTGGCAGATTGTTGAGTATCAATGTTGGACCGAATGTGAACGAATAAATAACTCGTTGATTTTGCCACCCATTCTCTTTTCGATTCGTTGCTTGTACGCGTAGATGCTACGGATATCCATATCCAGAACTTCAGCAATCTGATATGGATTATAACCAGAAACCATATACCCCATTATGGTGAATTCCATCTGAGTTAATGTGTTACCTCTGGTAAATGATAAATAACGACCAATAAATAGTTGTCTGATCTTTTCATTGGCAACATCAAGACCATCATCATTATATATGACAGCAGATATTGCAGAGTTGTGTTTTCGCCAGTAGTTAGCTAACGATTGCATATTGCGGTCGCTGATTAAAACAATCCCCATGTCAGTACTTGCAAGATAGTCAATCCAGTCTTTTTCAAGGAATAGACGTAAAAAACTTACTGAAAAATCGACAAAAATATATCCGCTTAATCTCGCATTGTGGTTTTTTGTTAAGATACCTTCCACCACACCACGATTAAAATATGAACTTTCTTCGGGCCACATACAAAAACACGAGTTTGCGCAATACTGCAAACGCGGTGACTCTTCTGGCATTATTTGGCAATGCATTGAGCAACTATTGCATGTAAGACTTTTATAACGACTACAAAGCCCCATGTTAAGAACCTCCCTATCCGTATATAATTGCATAATTTCATTGGTTATTGATGATGTCAATACACCATGATTTTGTAATTTTGCTGGGAAAAATTGCGATTAATCTGAATTTGCTATAATTCTGATTAAGACATTTAAAAATGCATTTCTCGTTATTAAATATGATTATGTTTCACTGATTTAATCTTGCATGGTCGAACGTGGTCCAGATAACTATCTCATGGTATGAGAATATCTATATCGCAAATTGTTTTTGAATGACCAGAAGATATCTTGCGAATCTAAGTTATGCATCTTAAATAGTCTTATTTAAGATGTTCAGATCTCTTTGTGTGTTTAACTAACTGATAATACTAGGATATGACGAGAGAAGTGATAGAGAGGAATAATAACAAATGAACATTATGAAAACTGGGATGGTTCAAAATTGAAGCAATTTTGAACCATCCACAACGGATATTAGCTAAAGAACATTACCGATACGCACAGGATACCCACGATCAGCGTAATCAGATTTCCGATGGAACGCCAGGGTTTAAGCGCTGGGATGAGATACGTTGACAGCGTAGGCATGATGAAAAGTATCATGGCAATGAGCGGGCCGCTGATCGCGTAAATCATCGAAATCGCGTTCGGGTTAATGCAACAAACAATGAAGGTAATCAGCGATACCAACATAATTGATAGTGCGCGGTTAAATGCACGACTTTTCTTTACACCAACCTGCTGTAATGTTGTTTTGACGACCTCTGTGGCACCTTCAATAACGCCAAAGTACGTACCCAGGAATGATTTCGACATCGCAACTACTGCGACAATAATCCCGGAAATTGACAGCCATGCTGGGGCGTTCGGCAGCATAGAAAGCGCCGATAAAATGGTAACCCCTTCTTCTTTAGCCGCTTCAATATACGAAGGTGGAATAGAAAGCAGGCAGCTAAAGACAAAGAACAATACACTTATGCAGATGATGAGATAAGCGACTTTCATAATTTTTTTGCATTTATCCATAGCATGTTCGCCATATTTTTCACGTCTGTCTATGGCAAACGTAGAAATAATGGGCGTATGGCTAAAGGCGAAAACCATCACGGGAATCGATATCCATATCTGGTGAAGGGTATTCTGATTGAACTCTACCTGGGTAGTTAATAGTTCAGGTTGCCAACTACCGACCAGGTAAATAGATAGAAATAAGAAATAGGCAATCAATGGGAATACCAAAAATCCCATTACCCGAATAGTGGCATGGCGTCCCATCAGAAAAATGAGATTCAGGATTAATACAACCCCCAGGCTCACCAACATACGGATGCGAAGATCAATAACCATATGCTTTGCCAGCTGTTCTGTAAGTGAGTTGGTAATTGCCACGGCATATATCAACACGACGACAAAAAAGGCGATGAAGTACAGCGTGGTAATCAGATTACCAATCTTCTTGCCATAGTAGTGTGTTACCGCGCCCGTTATCCCTTCACCTGCTGATGTTTTTGATGAGAGGATGAACTGGCATAAGGCTTTATGTGGCCAATATGTTAAAGGCCAGGCGACCAGAGCAGTAATAAACAGGACCACAGCCCCTGCCGAACCTAACTGAATAGGAAGGAAGAGCGTGCCTGCACCAACGGCTGTGCCGTAGAGCGCGAAACTCCACAGAGTTTCTTCTTTTGACCAAATATTAGACATTATCTGAACGTATCATCTACAAATTAAACAAAATGGAGGGCAATTTACCATAAACCAGGTTAATTATGGGAGATTAACGCCCTTTCTACCCCTCTATTGGTGGGTTAGTGGTTGCAAACCTTACGTGCCAGTTATGTCTCTGACTGCTGGTCAGGCGTATTTCCTTTGTGATAAAAATCACTTTTTTTAAACAATTAAGATAACTGTAATTAACAATCATTTACTATTGCACTGTTAATTGGTGCGAGGTTGTGATGAAAGACGTTGTGATTGTCGGGGCGTTACGGACACCTATCGGCTGCTTTCGTGGTGCGTTAGCGGGTCATTCCGCTGTGGAACTTGGTAGTCTGGTCGTGAAAGCGTTAATAGAACGTACCGGCGTTCCTGCATATGCGGTGGATGAAGTAATTCTTGGTCAGGTGTTGACTGCAGGGGCAGGGCAGAATCCGGCAAGGCAATCGGCTATTAAAGGTGGTCTTCCTAACAGCGTTTCTGCAATCACTATTAATGACGTTTGCGGTTCCGGGCTTAAAGCACTGCATCTGGCTACTCAGGCGATACAGTGTGGCGAGGCGGATATTGTCATCGCCGGTGGTCAGGAAAACATGAGTCGCGCACCACATGTTCTGACTGATAGCCGCACCGGTGCACAGCTTGGCAATAGCCAGTTGGTTGATAGTCTGGTGCATGACGGCTTGTGGGATGCCTTCAATGATTATCATATTGGTGTCACCGCCGAAAATCTGGCTCGCGAATATGGCATCAGCCGTCAGTTGCAGGATGCTTACGCACTTAGCTCGCAACAAAAAGCGCGAGCGGCGATTGACGCCGGACGATTTAAAGATGAAATCGTCCCGGTAATGACCCAAAGTAACGGTCAGGCGTTGGTTGTTGATACCGATGAACAGCCACGCACTGACGCCAGTGCAGAAGGATTGGCCCGTTTAAATCCTTCATTTGATAGTCTCGGTTCTGTGACAGCGGGTAATGCATCATCCATAAACGATGGCGCAGCTGCGGTAATGATGATGAGCGAAGCCAAAGCGCGAGCGTTGAATTTACCCGTGCTTGCCCGCATTCGCGCATTTGCCAGCGTTGGTGTAGATCCGGCATTAATGGGAATTGCGCCGGTGTATGCGACACGCCGTTGCCTGGAACGTGTCGGCTGGCAGTTGGCTGATGTCGATCTTATTGAGGCTAATGAAGCGTTTGCTGCTCAGGCGCTTTCGGTTGGCAAGATGCTTGAATGGGATGAGCGTCGGGTCAATGTTAATGGTGGTGCGATCGCGCTCGGTCACCCAATAGGTGCGTCCGGTTGCCGAATCCTGGTTTCTCTGGTTCATGAAATGGTGAAACGTAATGCCCGCAAAGGACTGGCTACGCTTTGTATCGGCGGGGGCCAGGGCGTGGCATTGACCATTGAACGTGACGAATAGCTCTGCATTTCCTCCTTACCGATAAATATCAGCCGTCATTAATCTGTTGAATAATGGTGGCTGGCGAGTCGACATACATTTTCAGGGCTCCCTGATTTTTCCATTCTCATGACATATTCGTGATCGACACTGCACTTTTTTCAGTCCTTACCTTAAAAATGAAACATTGTTTTATTTTTAATTGAAAACCCTATCCCGTGGGCATATCATCCCCTTATAGAGAAAACGAAACAGCGTTTCACTATCGTTTTCTATTTTCACGCTTCACTGATTATCGGAGGTTGATGTGGACGTAAGACAGAGCATCCACAGTGCGCATGCAAAAACGCTGGATACCCAGGGGTTGCGCAATGAATTTTTGGTTGAAAAGGTATTTGTCGCCGATGAGTACACCATGGTTTACAGCCACATTGACCGTATTATTGTTGGCGGCATTATGCCGGTAACTAAAACGGTTTCCGTTGGCGGGGAAGTTGGTAAACAACTCGGGGTAAGCTATTTCCTGGAACGTCGCGAGTTAGGTGTTATCAATATTGGCGGTGCCGGTACGATTACCGTCGATGGTCAATGCTATGAAATCGGTCACCGCGACGCCCTGTATGTTGGTAAAGGCGCAAAAGAAGTTGTCTTTGCCAGTATTGATACCGCTACTCCGGCGAAGTTTTATTACAATTGCGCACCTGCGCATACGACGTATCCCACCCAAAAAGTCACACCGGACGAAGTATCTCCAGTCACGTTAGGCGATAACCTCACCAGCAACCGTCGCACGATTAACAAATATTTTGTCCCGGATGTGCTGGAAACCTGCCAATTGAGTATGGGGCTGACGGAGCTGGCTCCGGGTAACTTGTGGAACACCATGCCGTGTCACACCCACGAGCGCCGGATGGAAGTTTATTTCTATTTCAATATGGATGATGACGCCTGCGTTTTCCACATGATGGGGCAGCCGCAAGAAACGCGTCATATTGTGATGCATAACGAGCAGGCGGTGATCTCCCCGAGCTGGTCGATCCATTCCGGTGTCGGAACCAAAGCTTATACCTTTATCTGGGGCATGGTCGGTGAAAACCAGGTCTTTGATGATATGGACCATGTGGCCGTTAAAGATTTGCGCTAGTTGTCGGCATAAACGAATAAGGTATTGTTATGATTTTAAGTGCATTTTCTCTCGAAGGTAAAGTTGCGGTCGTCACTGGTTGTGATACTGGACTGGGTCAGGGGATGGCGTTGGGGCTGGCGCAAGCGGGCTGTGACATTGTTGGCATTAACATCGTTGAACCGACTGAAACCATCAAGCAGGTCACGGCGCTGGGGCGTCGTTTTTTAAGCCTGACCGCCGATCTGCGAAAGATTGATGGTATTCCTGGACTGCTGGATCGCGCGGTAGCTGAGTTTGGTCATATTGATATCCTAGTGAATAACGCCGGATTGATTCGGCGCGAAGATGCTCTCGAGTTCAGCGAAAAAGACTGGGACGATGTCATGAACCTGAATATCAAGAGCGTATTCTTCATGTCTCAGGCAGCGGCGAAACACTTTATCGCGCAAGGCAATGGCGGCAAGATTATCAATATCGCGTCAATGCTCTCCTTCCAGGGCGGGATCCGTGTGCCTTCTTATACCGCATCAAAAAGCGGCGTGATGGGCGTGACGCGATTGATGGCGAATGAATGGGCTAAACACAACATTAATGTTAATGCGATAGCTCCGGGTTACATGGCAACCAACAATACTCAACAACTACGGGCAGATGAACAACGTAGCACGGAAATTCTCGACCGCATTCCAGCTGGCCGTTGGGGACTGCCGAGTGACCTGATGGGGCCGGTAGTGTTTCTTGCCTCCAGTGCTTCAGACTATGTGAATGGTTATACCATTGCCGTGGATGGCGGTTGGCTGGCTCGTTAATCCATTCTTCTTACTTTTATGACCCTGCCGCATGGTAGGGTTTTTTATACCTGTAGATCATCATAATCCATATCATGGTTATGAAATAATCCATATCAATTATCAATTAATGAACTTTATGAATTTTATCTGCTTTAAAATTAGGTGGTTAATAATAATCTCAATAATTCAACTTAATTTGAAAATTGGAATATCCATCACATAACGACATGTCGCAGCAATTTAATCCATATTTATGCTATTTCCGACCTGACACCTGTGTGAATTGTTCACGTATTTTTTCACTATGTCTTACTCTCTGCTGGCAGGAAAAAATGGTTACTATCAATACGGAATCTGCTTTAACGCCACGTTCTTTGCGGGATACGCGGCGTATGAATATGTTTGTTTCGGTAGCTGCTGCGGTCGCAGGATTGTTATTTGGTCTTGATATCGGCGTAATCGCCGGAGCCTTGCCGTTCATTACCGATCACTTTGTGCTGACCAGCCGTTTGCAGGAATGGGTGGTTAGTAGCATGATGCTCGGCGCAGCAATTGGTGCGCTGTTTAATGGGTGGCTGTCGTTCCGCCTGGGGCGTAAATACAGCCTGATGGCGGGGGCTATCCTTTTTGTGCTCGGTTCGATAGGGTCCGCTTTTGCGACCAGCGTAGAGATGTTAATCGCCGCTCGTGTGGTGCTGGGCATTGCTGTCGGGATCGCGTCTTACACCGCTCCTCTGTATCTTTCTGAAATGGCAAGTGAAAACGTTCGCGGTAAGATGATCAGTATGTACCAGTTGATGGTCACACTCGGCATCGTGCTGGCGTTTTTATCCGATACAGCGTTCAGTTATAGCGGTAACTGGCGCGCAATGTTGGGGGTTCTTGCTTTACCAGCAGTCCTGCTGATTATTCTGGTGGTCTTCCTGCCAAATAGCCCGCGCTGGCTGGCGGAAAAGGGGCGTCATATTGAGGCGGAAGAAGTGTTGCGTATGCTGCGCGATACGTCGGAAAAAGCGCGAGAAGAACTCAACGAAATTCGTGAAAGCCTGAAGTTAAAACAGGGCGGTTGGGCACTGTTTAAGATCAACCGTAACGTCCGTCGTGCTGTGTTTCTCGGTATGTTGTTGCAGGCGATGCAGCAGTTTACCGGTATGAACATCATCATGTACTACGCGCCGCGTATCTTCAAAATGGCGGGCTTTACGACCACAGAACAACAGATGATTGCGACTCTGGTCGTGGGGCTGACCTTTATGTTCGCCACCTTCATTGCGGTCTTTACGGTAGATAAAGCAGGGCGTAAACCGGCTCTGAAAATTGGTTTCAGCGTGATGGCGTTAGGCACTCTGGTGCTGGGCTATTGCCTGATGCAGTTTGATAACGGTACGGCTTCCAGTGGCTTGTCCTGGCTCTCTGTTGGCATGACGATGATGTGTATTGCCGGTTATGCGATGAGCGCCGCGCCAGTGGTGTGGATCTTGTGCTCTGAAATTCAGCCGCTGAAATGCCGCGATTTTGGCATCACCTGTTCGACGACGACAAACTGGGTGTCGAATATGATTATCGGCGCGACCTTCCTGACACTGCTTGATAGCATTGGCGCTGCCGGTACGTTCTGGCTCTACACTGCGTTGAACATTGCGTTTGTGGGCATTACTTTCTGGCTCATTCCGGAAACCAAAAATGTCACGCTGGAACATATCGAGCGCAAACTGATGGCAGGCGAAAAGTTGAGAAATATCGGCGTCTGATTTCACGGGCCGGATGTGCTGTACATCCGGCCCTTTTTTCGTTAATAGAGATTAGGCACCTGGCCGTTGAGGCGTTTGTCTCGTTCCTTATTCAGCCTTGTTGCGGTAACACACATCAGGAGAGAGGAATGAAAACAATTGGTTTGCTGGGAGGAATGAGCTGGGAATCCACTATTCCTTACTATCGTCTGATAAATGAAGGCATTAAACAGCGGCTTGGTGGGCTTCACTCTGCGCAAGTGCTGCTACATAGCGTCGATTTTCATGAAATAGAAGAGTGCCAGCGTCGCGGTGAGTGGGACAAAACCGGGGATATTCTGGCTGAGGCGGCGCTTGGCTTACAGCGGGCGGGCGCAGAAGGTATTGTGTTATGCACCAATACGATGCACAAAGTGGCGGATGCCATTGAGTCTCGTTGCTCTCTGCCTTTCTTACACATAGCGGATGCCACTGGACGTGCAATTATCCGGGCTGGAATGACTCGTGTGGCGCTGCTGGGTACGCGTTACACCATGGAACAGGATTTTTATCGCGGGCGGCTGACGGAACAATTTTCCATCAACTGTCTTATTCCTGAAGCGGATGAACGGGCGAAAATTAATCAGATTATTTTTGAAGAACTGTGTCTGGGGCAATTTACCGAAGCGTCACGCGCTTATTATGCGCAAGTGATTGCTCGCCTTGCAGAACAGGGCGCACAGGGCGTTATTTTTGGCTGCACAGAAATTGGTTTACTGGTGCCAGAAGAGCGCAGTGTTCTGCCTGTGTTTGATACCGCGGCGATCCATGCCGAGGATGCTGTCGCTTTTATGCTGTCGTAGCTGACGACAAAATAGCGTCAAGAGAAGTGACCAGTTTCGGTAATCCCGCTTGTAAATGCTCACTAAACGCCTGCACCAGCGCTGATGACGGGCGGTGCAGGGGGCGGATCAGGCTGACGGTGAATGGAACCGCAATGCTGAACCGCCGCACCACTAAACCGCTTGCCGCATAATCCAGTGCGGTGAGCGGGTTAACCACCGAAACGCCTACCCCCGCCCGTACCATTGCGCAGACTGACGCGGCGCTGTGGGTTTCTACGATCATGCGTCGTTTAACCTGATTCTCAGTAAACAATTGATCCAGCAACTGGCGATAGCTGTCAGTACGGGAAAGGCTGATGTAGTTTTCACCGTGAAAATCATCCGGCGTTAATACCTTTTTTACCGCCAGCGGATGGCCCGGAGGTAACACACACACTTCATCTAAAGAGAGTAATTCGGTACGTTCTGTTCCCGCAGGCGTATGGAGTGTCTCAGTGAGTCCTAAATCATGACGCTGGGCCGAGAGCCACTCTTCAAGTAGCGGTGATTCCTGGGGCACGATGTTTAAGCTGACATCGGGATAACGTGCCAGAAAGGGTTGCAGGAGCTGCGGTAAAAAAGATTGCGAAAAGACCGGCAGGCAGGCAATAGACAGTTCTCCCTGGCGAAACTCGCGCAGACTTTCTGCGGCACTGACAATGCGATCCAGTCCGTACCAGGATCGTTGCACTTCTTCAAACAGACGCAGTCCTTGCACGGTAGGATGTAATCGTCCACGTATGCGCTCAAACAATTTCAGCCCGATAACCTTCTCAAAGCGCGCCAGTTCGCGGCTGACGGTTGGCTGTGAGGTGTGTAGCAGGTGTGCCGCCTCAGTCAGGCTTCCGGCGGTCATTACCGCATGAAAAATTTCAATATGACGTAAGTTAACGGCGGCCATTAGCGCTCTCTCGCAATCCGGTAATCCATATCATTTTTGCATAGACTCGACATAAATCGATATTTTTTATTCTTTTTATGATGTGGCGTAATCATAAAAAAGCACTTATCTGGAGTTTGTTATGCCACATTCACTGTTCAGCACTGATACCGATCTCACCGCCGAAAATCTGCTGCGTTTGCCCGCAGAATTTGGCTGCCCGGTGTGGGTCTACGATGCGCAAATTATTCGTCGGCAGATTGCAGCGCTGAAACAGTTTGATGTGGTGCGCTTTGCACAGAAAGCCTGTTCCAATATTCATATTTTGCGCTTAATGCGTGAGCAGGGCGTAAAAGTGGATTCCGTCTCGTTAGGCGAAATAGAGCGTGCACTGGCGGCGGGTTACAATCCGCAAACGCACCCCGATGATATTGTTTTTACGGCAGATGTTATCGATCAGGCGACGCTTGAACGCGTCAGTGAATTGCAAATTCCGGTGAATGCGGGTTCTGTTGATATGCTCGACCAACTGGGTCAGGTTTCGCCAGGGCATCGGGTATGGCTGCGTGTTAATCCGGGGTTTGGTCACGGGCATAGCCAAAAAACCAATACCGGTGGCGAAAACAGCAAGCACGGTATCTGGTACACCGATCTGCCCGCCGCACTGGACGTGATACAACGTCATCATCTACAGCTGGTCGGCATTCACATGCACATTGGTTCTGGCGTTGATTATGCCCATCTGGAGCAAGTGTGTGGTGCTATGGTGCGTCAGGTCCTCGAATTCGGTCAGGATTTACAGGCTATTTCTGCGGGTGGTGGGCTTTCTATTCCTTATCAACAGGGTGAAGAGGCGGTTGATACCGAACATTATTATGGTCTGTGGAATGCCGCGCGTGAGCAAATCGCCCGCCATTTGGGCCACCCTGTGAAACTGGAAATTGAACCAGGTCGCTTCCTGGTAGCGCAGTCTGGCGTGTTAATTACTCAGGTGCGGAGCGTCAAACAAATGGGTAGCCGCCACTTTGTGCTGGTTGATGCCGGGTTCAACGATCTGATGCGCCCGGCAATGTACGGTAGTTACCACCATATCAGTGCCCTGGCAGCTGATGGTCGTTCTCTGGAACACGCGCCAACGGTGGAAACCGTCGTCGCCGGGCCGTTATGTGAATCGGGCGATGTCTTTACCCAGCAGGAAGGGGGAAATGTCGAAACCCGCGCCTTGCCGGAAGTGAAGGCGGGTGATTATCTGGTACTGCATGATACGGGGGCATATGGCGCATCAATGTCATCCAACTACAACAGTCGTCCGCTGTTACCAGAAGTTCTGTTTGATAATGGTCAGGCGCGGTTGATTCGCCGTCGCCAGACCATTGAAGAATTACTGGCGCTGGAATTGCTTTAACTGCGGTTAGTCGCTGGTTGCATGATGACTTGCCTCCAGCGACGGAGTTGACACTGAATGGCGACGTACCAGCGTCGGACTAAAGACATTAGTGATTTCCGGGAGAGGGCGATTATCCGCCAGCGCCAAAGCCAGTTCGGCAGCCTGGGTCGCCATCGTCACGATTGGGTAACGCACGGTGGTCAGGCGCGGACGCACATAGCGTGACACCAGCACATCATCAAAGCCAATTAACGAAATCTCACCCGGTACATCAATACCATTATCATTGAGCACGCCCATCGCGCCCGCCGCCATTGAATCGTTATAACAGGCTACCGCAGTGAAATTTCTTCCTCGTCCCAAAAGCTCGGTCATTGCCTGTTCACCGCCGCTTTCGTCTGGTTCGCCAAATGTCACCAGCCGATCATTGGTCGGAATACCACTTTCAGCAAGGGCATCGTAATACCCTTGCAGACGATCTTCGGCGTCAGAAATAGAGTGGTTAGAGCACAGATAACCAATGCGGGTATGACCTTGCTGAATTAAATGACGCGTTGCCAGCCAGGCACCGTAACGATCGTCCAGAGCAATACAACGGTTTTCAAAGCCAGGCAGGATACGGTTGATCAGCACCATACCGGGCATTTGTTTCATTAATGAGGCTAAATCGGCATCCGGGATCATTTTGGCATGGACAACCAGCGCAGCACAGCGATGGCGGATCAGTTGCTCAATGGCCTGACGCTCTTTTTGTTCGTTGTGGTAACCGTTGCCAATCAATAAAAAATTACCAGTGTGATAAGCCACCTGTTCGACCGCTTTCACCATTGCACCGAAAAACGGATCGGAAACATCACCAACGACCAGACCGACCGTTTCAGTGGTCTGCTGCGCCAGCGCACGGGCGTTGGCGTTCGGGTGATAGCTAAGAGACTCCATTGCACTATGCACAGCAAGCCGGGAAGCTTCGCTGGCTTTGGGTGAATTATTAATGACGCGGGAAACGGTGGCGACTGAAACGCCTGCCAGTCGGGCTACATCCTTTATGGTCGCCATGAAAATACCTTAGTGGGTAAACGCTTACATTCTTTCAGTGTTACGGAAAACGCCCGTTGGTTCAAGGGGGGGCGTGTTTTCATCGTGGGAATGTGAGCCAAACGCAAATAAGTAAGACAAAAAAAGAGATTGCAAACCTTTGGTTACACTTTGCGAAACGCTGTTGCGATTGACCGCTGGTGGCGTTTGGCTTCAGGTTGCTAAAGTGGTGATCCCAGAGGTATTGATAGGTGAAGTCAACTTCGGGTTGAGCACATGAATTACACCAGCCTGCGCAGATGCGCAGGTTTTTTTTTGCCGGTCATCAATCTGTAACAGTAACCGACAATTTACACACCTCGTTGCATTTCCCTTCATTCCTTTGCGTTTTCTCGCTGGCGAAGAGTCGTTGTGCAGACCACAATCAAGATCCCAGAGGTATTGATTGGTGAGATTATTCGGTACGCTCTTCGTACCCTGTCTCTTGCACCAACCTGCGCGGATGCGCAGGTTTTTTTTCGCACCTAATTTACTGTCGCTCGCGTTCTTTATCTCGTGTAATCTCCCTCCATTCGCTTTTACTGAATCAGAGCAAAGGGAGTTGGAATGCTTTTTAGCTTTTTTCGAAATGTGTGCCGTGTTTTGTATCGCGTTCGCGTTACGGGTGACAACCAGGCACTGAAGGGCGAGCGCGTTCTAATCACGCCTAATCACGTCTCTTTTATTGATGGCATACTGCTGGCATTGTTTTTACCCGTGCGTCCGGTATTTGCCGTTTACACCTCAATAAGCCAACAGTGGTATATGCGTTGGCTGAAATCATTTATCGACTTTGTTCCTCTCGACCCGACGCAGCCTATGGCGATTAAACATCTGGTACGTCTGGTGGAACAGGGCCGACCAGTGGTGATTTTCCCTGAAGGACGAATCACCACCACTGGCTCGCTGATGAAAATCTACGATGGCGCGGGATTTGTCGCGGCGAAGTCTGGTGCAACGGTTATTCCTGTGCGTATTGAAGGGGCGGAACTTACGCACTTCAGCCGCCTGAAAGGTCTGGTTAAACGTCGCCTGTTCCCGCAAATTACGCTGCATATTTTGCCACCAACGCAGGTGGAGATGCCGGATGCGCCGCGTGCCCGTGACCGTCGCAAAATCGCTGGCGAAATGCTGCATCAAATAATGATGGAAGCGCGTATGGCGGTGCGCCCGCGTGAAACGCTGTACGAATCTTTACTGAGCGCAATGTACCGCTTCGGAGCCGGGAAGAAATGTGTCGAAGACGTCAACTTTACCCCAGACTCCTATCGCAAATTGCTTACTAAAACGCTGTTTGTTGGACGCATCCTTGAAAAATACAGTGTTGAAGGCGAACGCATCGGCTTAATGCTGCCAAATGCAGGCATCAGTGCGGCAGTGATTTTTGGGGCCATCGCCCGTCGGCGCATTCCGGCAATGATGAACTACACCGCTGGGGTAAAAGGGCTGACCAGTGCTATTACGGCGGCTGAAATCAAAACCATCTTCACTTCCCGCCAGTTTCTCGATAAAGGCAAACTCTGGCATCTGCCGGAGCAACTTACTCAGGTACGCTGGGTCTATCTGGAAGATTTAAAAGCAGATGTCACCACTGCCGACAAAGTGTGGATCTTCGCTCATTTGCTGATGCCGCGTCTGGCACAGGTTAAACAGCAGCCGGAAGAAGAGGCGCTGATCCTTTTTACCTCCGGTTCTGAAGGCCATCCGAAAGGCGTCGTCCATAGCCATAAAAGCATTCTGGCGAACGTCGAGCAGATTAAAACGATTGCCGACTTCACTACCAACGATCGCTTTATGTCGGCGTTACCGCTGTTTCACTCCTTTGGGCTGACAGTAGGCCTGTTTACGCCACTGCTCACAGGTGCAGAAGTGTTCCTTTATCCAAGCCCGCTGCATTACCGCATTGTGCCGGAGTTGGTGTATGACCGCAGTTGCACCGTGTTGTTCGGTACCTCGACTTTCCTCGGTCACTACGCGCGTTTCGCCAACCCGTATGACTTCTATCGTCTACGCTATGTGGTGGCAGGCGCAGAAAAACTACAAGAAAGTACCAAACAGCTTTGGCAGGATAAATTTGGCCTGCGCATCCTTGAAGGCTACGGTGTGACCGAGTGCGCGCCTGTCGTTTCCATCAACGTACCGATGGCGGCGAAACCCGGTACGGTAGGGCGTATTCTACCAGGAATGGATGCGCGCCTGTTGTCGGTTCCTGGTATCGAAGAGGGCGGACGCCTGCAACTGAAAGGGCCGAACATAATGAACGGCTATCTGCGGGTGGAGAAGCCTGGTGTACTGGAAGTGCCCACCGCCGAGAATGTTCGCGGCGAAATGGAGCGCGGCTGGTATGACACTGGCGATATCGTGCGTTTTGACGAGCAGGGCTTTGTGCAGATTCAGGGCCGCGCAAAACGCTTTGCCAAAATTGCAGGCGAAATGGTGTCGCTGGAAATGGTGGAACAACTGGCACTTGGTGTTTCGCCAGATAAAGTCCATGCCACTGCGATTAAGAGCGATGCCAGCAAAGGCGAGGCACTGGTGCTTTTCACCACAGATAACGAACTGACGCGCGATAAGTTACAACAGTATGCCCGCGAGCACGGCGTGCCGGAGCTTGCTGTACCGCGCGATATTCGCTATCTGAAACAGATGCCATTACTTGGCAGCGGCAAACCTGACTTTGTCACGTTGAAAAGCTGGGTAGACGAAGCGGAACAACACGATGAGTGAGTCAGTGCACACTAACACTTCGTTGTGGTCGAAGGGGATGAAAGCGGTTATCGTGGCGCAGTTTCTCTCTGCGTTTGGCGATAACGCGCTGCTGTTTGCCACTTTGGCGTTACTGAAAGCGCAGTTCTATCCGGAGTGGAGCCAGCCCATCCTGCAGATGGTGTTTGTAGGTGCTTACATTCTTTTTGCGCCGTTTGTCGGACAGGTGGCGGATAGCTTCGCCAAAGGCCGGGTGATGATGTTTGCCAACGGCCTGAAGCTGCTGGGCGCAGCCAGTATCTGCTTTGGCATCAATCCGTTTCTCGGCTATACGCTGGTGGGTGTTGGTGCTGCAGCCTATTCACCGGCGAAATACGGTATTCTCGGCGAATTAACCACGGGTAGTAAGTTAGTAAAAGCTAACGGTTTAATGGAAGCTTCTACCATAGCGGCGATTTTGCTCGGTTCCGTAGCCGGTGGTGTGCTGGCTGACTGGCATGTCCTGGTCTCCCTGGCCGCATGCGCACTGGCCTACGGTGGTGCGGTCGTTGCCAATATCTACATTCCCAAACTGGCGGCGGCGCGTCCGGGGCAGTCCTGGAATCTCATCAACATGACCCGCAGTTTCCTGAATGCCTGCACCTCGCTATGGCGCAATGGTGAAACGCGTTTTTCGCTGGTGGGCACCAGTTTATTCTGGGGAGCAGGTGTCACGCTGCGTTTCCTGTTGGTGCTGTGGGTACCGGTGGCGCTGGGCATTACCGATAACGCTACGCCGACCTATCTCAACGCGATGGTAGCGATTGGTATCGTGGTTGGCGCAGGTGCGGCAGCGAAGCTGGTTACGCTGGAAACCGTGTCACGCTGTATGCCAGCCGGGATTTTGATTGGCGTGGTGGTACTGATTTTCTCCCTGCAACACGAGCTGTTGCCAGCCTATGCCTTGTTGATGCTGATTGGCGTGCTGGGGGGCTTTTTTGTAGTACCGCTCAATGCGTTGCTACAGGAGCGGGGTAAAAAAAGCGTCGGGGCGGGGAATGCGATTGCAGTACAAAACCTTGGCGAAAACAGCGCCATGTTGTTGATGCTGGGCATTTACTCGCTGGCGGTAATGGTAGGCGTCCCGGTCGTGCCCATTGGCATTGGCTTCGGTGCGCTGTTTGCGCTGGCAATAACGGCGCTGTGGATCTGGCAGCGCCGTCATTAATATTTAACGCCGGTTTTAACCGGCGTTAATCTTATGGTGCCGGATAAGTGTAAACCTGATGCACCGCTTCAATTTCAGCTAATACGTCTTCGCTTAACTCTAGATGCAAACTTTCGACGTTAGTTTTCAGCTGCTCCATCGTGGTTGCGCCCAGCAGAGTGCTGGCAACAAACGGTTGACGGCGTACAAATGCGAGCGCCATCTGAGCAGGGTCCAGGCCATGACGTCTGGCGATATCAACATACGCCGCGACGGCTTTTTGCGTTTGCTCACTGCTATAGCGGGTGAACCGACTAAAGAGCGTATTACGTGCGCCAGCGGGTTTTGCACCATTGAGATATTTCCCGGTCAGTGTGCCGAAACCCAGGCACGAATAGGCCAGCAGTTCGACCCCTTCATACTGGCTGACTTCTGCCAGACCTACTTCAAAACTGCGGTTTAACAGGCTGTAGGGGTTCTGAATGGTGACAATACGCGGCAGATCGTGTTTGTCCGCCAGATGCAGGTAGCGCATTACGCCAAATGCAGTTTCGTTCGACACGCCGATATAACGAATTTTTCCCGCGCGGTGGTACTCTGCCAGTGCGTCCAGTGTATCCAGCAGCGAAACCGCAGGCGCAGAATCTGTCCAGCTATAACCGAGTTTGCCGAAGCAGTTGGTTGGGCGCTGCGGCCAGTGCACCTGATAAAGATCGAGGTAATCTGTCTGCAGACGCTTGAGGCTGTCATGCAGCGCTTCGCGGATATTCTTCCGATCCAGCGCCTGATCTGGGCGGATGCCTTTGTCATTATTGCGCGACGGTCCGCTCACTTTGGAGGCGATAATTAACTTTTCGCGGCTGCCATGTTTCGCCAGCCAGTTGCCGACGTAGGTTTCGGTTAGCCCTTGCGTTTCGGGGCGCGGAGGTACTGGGTACATTTCGGCAACGTCGATAAGGTTAATGCCCTGAGCGACGGCATAGTCGAGTTGTGCGTGGGCGTCGGCTTCGCTGTTCTGTTCACCAAACGTCATCGTGCCAAGCCCCAGCGTGCTGACTTCCAGCGAACTGTGGGGTATACGGTGATATTGCATAGCCGTTTCCTTTTTATAATCACGACATAAGGAATATAAAAATGGCAGAGGGAAGGGAAAAGGGAAAGAGAAAAATCTTAAGGCCAGCCGGATGCTGACCTTATTTGTTAACGTTCAATAATTTGCGAAACATCATCACGGTTAATTTGCATCGCGTTACCTTGCTGATCGTGATAACTCACCAGCCCGGTATCATCATCAATTTCAGGTTTTCCATCGGTCAAAATCATACGGCCATCTTTGGTCGCCATGACGTAATCACTGGAACACCCGGAAACAGCAAACGCCAGTCCGACTGCAGAAATTATTACTGCCCATTTTTTCATCCGGTTATCCTCATTTGGCCCACCTATGATAATAGTCTTTTTATAAACCGACGTTATATATCTTGAAAGCAGGAAAATCTTAAACTGTGAGGGTAACAGGAGTGAGTACGCCCTCCCGCAGGAGAGCGTACGGAGTATCAGAGCGGATTCTTTTTGTTGCGAATCAGGTTGAGGCTTTCAACCGCAATAGAGAAGAACATCGCGAAGTAGATGTAACCTTTCGGTACGTGGATGTCGAAACTTTCAAGAATCAGGGTAAAGCCCACCAGAATCAGGAAAGAGAGCGCCAGCATTTTTACCGAAGGATGGCGTTCGACAAAATCACCAATCGAGCGTGCGGCGAACATCATCACGCCTACGGCAATCACCACGGCGGCCATCATAATAAACAGGTGATCTGACAGACCCACAGCGGTAATCACCGAGTCGAGGCTGAAGATAATATCCAGCAGCATAATCTGCACGATAGCGCCGAGGAATGATGAAACGCGTGTTTTCAGCTCTTCTTCTTCACCTTCAATGGATTCGTGGATTTCCTTGCTGGCTTTCCAGATAAGGAACAAGCCACCCAGAAGCAGAATCAAATCACGGGCGGAAATTTCCTGGCTGAATATTGTAAAAAGCGGATTCGTCAGGCGCGTAACCCAGGCGATTGATGCCAGCAGCGCCAGACGCATAACCATGGCTCCCGCCAACCCCAGACGGCGCGCATGAGCACGTTGTGCTGTGGGAAGCTTTGCCACCACCAGAGAAAGGAAAATAATATTGTCGATCCCAAGAACGATCTCCAGCAGCGTCAGCGTACCGAGCGCAAGCCAGGCGTTAGGATCGGTTATCCATGCAAATAACATCTAAAAAGCCCTGCCAAAAAAATGAAGCGGTAATTATATGCCCGGAAAGCGGCAGGTCAAAGCGATGGCTACTGGATCAGAAAATGACGGGCCAGTAGTGCACTGGTGAAATTCTTCTTCAAATAAAAGCCGCGTGGCAGCGTCAGAATCCGTTCGCCCCGGGCACCAATGGCTTCGGTAAGCGCTTTCGCATTCGCTGCTTTCGGTCGTATCTGTAAATATTCCCCGTGACGAGCGGTGATCCGCTCAACCTGACCGAGAACAATCATATCCATTAATTCTTCCCAGTCTTCGCGCAGTTGCCGGTCTTCCTCTTCATTCGGGCTCCACAGTAACGGTGATCCTACGCGACGCTGCGCCAGCGGGATGCTGCGCTCGCCTTCAACCGGTATCCACAGTACGCGTTTGAGCTTGTGGCGCACGTGGCTGGTTTCCCAGGTCACCCCGCTATTACCCGTTAACGGGGCAACACAAACGAATGTTGTTTCCAGCGGACGACCAAGACTATCCACAGGGATAGTTTTAAGTTCCACGCCCAGAGCAGCAAAATCTTGCTCAGGTTTACTCCCTGCGCTGGCACCTAGCCAGATCTCCAGTAACACGCCAATCCAGCCCTTATCGCGTTTTAAATTCTCTGGCGTAACCAGCCCGGCAAGTGCCGCCAGTTCTCCCAATGTATAACCAGAAAGTTGCTGTGCTTGCGCTAACAACTGTTCTTCAGTTTCGGGAGGAGAGAGCAGTGGGCGAGGTTGGGACATGTCACGATACCTTGGTTAAAAAACAAACAGCAATTATGTGCCGAATATTCGCAGTGTAACTTTTTCCACAGGCGTTGTTCAATTCTCTGATTTATATTGCTTTTTAGGTTGCCGGTAATCGAGTTGCGCAACACTGCAATGGGTTTTCCAAATCTGGTCACTGAAAATAAACAGGATCTTACACCATGTTATCCACAGAAAGCTGGGATAACTGTGAAAAACCTCCACTACTGTTTCCATTTACAGCCTTGACGTGCGACGAAACTCCAGTTTTTAGTGGTTCAGTGCTTAACTTAGTGGCACATTCTGTGGATAAATACGGCATTGGTTGATCTTTCGCCAACCCGTAAATGAGAGGTGTGACCTGGGTCACGAATTACTCTTTTTTATTACTAAAATTACATGTAATGCATTGACTGATAATGAATATTTTAAAATGTCTATATCGGGCTTATTCAGAATGCTCCGGGTTTTCCCGTAGTAATTCCGTAGTTCTTCACAACTCTATCCACAGAAAAGGTGAATAAAAACGGCTATCCACCCCTTCCTCTGTTTATAACTCTGCACATAACTGTGAGTTATTCAATTGTTATTAGTGTGTAATGCCCTGCAGAGAGTGGTTTACCGTCTTCCTGGAGTATGAAACAATCATTCGTATATAAAGCTTTATTTTGAGGTAGTCCGGTGATTGATGACGATGGCTACCGCCCAAACGTAGGTATCGTGATTTGTAATCGCCAGGGGCAGGTAATGTGGGCCCGGCGATTTGGTCAGCACTCCTGGCAATTTCCGCAAGGCGGAATCAACCCCGGAGAATCCGCAGAGCAGGCGATGTACCGTGAATTGTTTGAAGAAGTAGGATTAAGCCGTAAAGACGTTCGAATCCTTGCTTCAACGCGTAACTGGTTGCGCTACAAATTACCGAAACGTTTGGTGCGTTGGGACACGAAGCCGGTTTGTATCGGCCAAAAACAAAAATGGTTTCTCTTGCAGCTGGTGAGCGGCGATGCAGAAATCAATATGCAAACCAGCAGTACACCAGAGTTTGACGGCTGGCGATGGGTAAGTTACTGGTATCCGGTCAGACAGGTGGTGTCATTTAAACGTGATGTCTACCGTAGGGTAATGAAAGAGTTCGCGAGTGTGGTGATGTCACTGCAGGAAAATACGCCAAAACCACAAAACGCATCTGCTTATCGACGTAAAAGAGGTTAAGTCACGCCAATTATGCTCACTCGCCTGCGCGAAATAGTCGAAAAGGTAGCCAGCGCACCACGCCTGAATGAGGCGTTAAATATTCTGGTTACCGACATCTGTCTTGCGATGGATACCGAGGTCTGTTCGGTTTACCTTGCCGATCATGATCGACGTTGTTACTACCTGATGGCGACCCGGGGGCTGAAAAAACCACGCGGTCGCACTGTAACGCTCGCGTTTGATGAAGGGATCGTCGGCCTGGTTGGCAGGCTGGCGGAACCGATAAACCTTGCAGATGCGCAAAAGCACCCCAGCTTCAAATACGTCCCCTCCGTAAAAGAAGAACGTTTCCGCGCATTTTTAGGCGTACCAATTATTCAACGTCGCCAGTTGCTTGGTGTACTGGTGGTACAGCAACGAGAGTTGCGCCAGTATGACGAAAGTGAAGAATCCTTCCTGGTGACGCTTGCCACCCAGATGGCAGCTATTCTTTCTCAGTCGCAGTTGACTGCCTTGTTTGGGCAATATCGCCAGACGCGAATCCGCGCATTACCGGCAGCACCTGGTGTGGCGATTGCCGAAGGCTGGCAGGATGCCACGTTACCTTTAATGGAACAGGTGTATCAGGCATCAACGCTGGATCCGGCTCTGGAACGCGAACGACTGACCGGGGCGCTGGAAGAAGCGGCAAACGAGTTTCGCCGTTATAGCAAACGCTTTGCTGCCGGTGCACAAAAAGAAACGGCGGCTATTTTCGATCTTTACTCACACCTGCTTTCGGATACCCGGCTGCGTCGCGAATTGTTTGCCGAGGTTGATAAAGGCTCGGTGGCAGAGTGGGCGGTAAAAACGGTCATTGAAAAATTTGCCGAACAGTTTGCCGCGCTAAGCGATAACTATCTCAAAGAGCGGGCTGGCGATTTACGTGCGCTGGGCCAGCGATTGCTGTTTCATCTTGATGACGCTAATCAAGGGCCGAACGCCTGGCCGGAACGTTTCATTCTGGTGGCAGATGAACTGTCAGCGACAACGCTTGCTGAGCTGCCCCAGGATCGCTTAGTCGGTGTTGTCGTGCGCGATGGCGCTGCCAACTCCCATGCTGCGATCATGGTACGTGCGCTGGGGATCCCTACCGTGATGGGCGCGGATATTCAGCCTTCGGTGCTGCATCGTCGGACGCTGATCGTCGATGGTTATCGCGGTGAATTGCTGGTCGATCCGGAGCCGGTACTGCTGCAAGAATATCAGCGGCTAATTAGTGAAGAGATTGAGCTTAGCCGTCTGGCGGAAGATGACGTCAATTTACCCGCCCAGTTAAAAAGCGGCGAGCGCATTAAAGTCATGCTCAATGCCGGTTTAAGCCCGGAACATGAAGAAAAACTGGGCAGCCGTATTGATGGCATAGGACTTTATCGCACTGAAATCCCATTCATGCTGCAAAGTGGTTTTCCGTCGGAAGAAGAACAGGTGGCGCAGTATCAGGGGATGCTGCAAATGTTTAATGATAAACCCGTCACCTTGCGTACGCTGGATGTCGGAGCAGATAAGCAGCTGCCTTACATGCCGATCAGCGAAGAGAATCCATGCCTGGGTTGGCGTGGGATTCGCATTACGCTCGATCAGCCGGAGATCTTCTTGATCCAGGTGCGGGCGATGCTGCGTGCTAATGCCGCTACGGGCAACCTGAATATTCTGTTGCCGATGGTCACAAGCCTCGATGAAGTTGACGAAGCACGCCGCCTGATTGAACGTGCCGGACGTGAAGTCGAGGAGATGATCGGTTACGAAATTCCCAAACCACGTATCGGCATCATGCTGGAAGTGCCGTCAATGGTATTTATGCTGCCGCATCTGGCAAAGCGGGTCGATTTCATCTCTGTTGGCACCAACGATCTGACGCAATACATCCTGGCCGTTGATCGCAACAATACCCGGGTGGCGAACATTTATGACAGTCTTCATCCTGCAATGTTACGAGCTCTGGCGATGATCGCCCGGGAAGCGGAAATACATGGAATCGATCTCCGTTTGTGCGGTGAAATGGCGGGCGATCCCATGTGCGTGGCAATCCTCATTGGGCTTGGGTATCGCCATCTGTCTATGAACGGACGTTCTGTAGCGCGCGTAAAATACCTGCTGCGGCGCATTGATTTTGCTGAAGCAGAAAATCTTGCGCAGCGTAGTCTGGAAGCGCAACTGGCGACCGAAGTTCGCCATCAGGTTGCAGCCTTTATGGAGCGTCGCGGCATGGGCGGGCTGATTCGCGGAGGGTTATAGCGCGGATCATATACATATCTTTTAACGGTATCCGGCAACCAGCCTGGTCCCCTTGTGCTATTATTCGCACCTTTGGAGCGCCTGAAACCTGCGGCGCGCATTTCAATCGCTGTTCTCTTTCAGCGAAATAACAAGAACTTGTGGTGACAGATGACCAGTAGCTATCTGCATTTTCCGGAGTTTGATCCGGTCATTTTCTCAATAGGACCCGTGGCGCTTCACTGGTACGGCCTGATGTATCTGGTGGGTTTCATTTTTGCAATGTGGCTGGCAACACGTCGGGCGAATCGTCCGGGCAGCGGCTGGACCAAAAATGAAGTTGAAAACTTACTCTATGCGGGCTTCCTCGGCGTCTTCCTCGGTGGACGTATTGGTTATGTTCTGTTCTACAATTTCCCGCAGTTTATGGCCGATCCGCTGTATCTGTTCCGTGTCTGGGACGGCGGCATGTCCTTCCACGGCGGCCTGATTGGCGTTATCGTGGTGATGATTATCTTCGCCCGTCGTACTAAACGTTCCTTCTTCCAGGTTTCTGATTTTATCGCACCACTCATTCCGTTTGGTCTTGGTGCCGGGCGTCTGGGCAACTTTATTAACGGTGAATTGTGGGGCCGCGTTGACCCGAACTTCCCGTTTGCCATGCTGTTCCCTGGCTCCCGTACAGAAGATATTTTGCTGCTGCAAACCAACCCGCAGTGGCAATCCATTTTCGACACTTACGGTGTGCTGCCGCGCCACCCATCACAGCTTTACGAGCTGCTGCTGGAAGGTGTGGTGCTGTTTATTATCCTCAACCTGTATATTCGTAAACCGCGCCCAATGGGAGCTGTCTCAGGTTTGTTCCTGATTGGTTACGGCGCGTTTCGCATCATTGTTGAGTTTTTCCGCCAGCCCGACGCGCAGTTTACTGGTGCCTGGGTGCAGTACATTAGCATGGGGCAAATTCTTTCCATCCCGATGATTGTCGCGGGTGTGATCATGATGGTCTGGGCATATCGTCGCAGCCCACAGCAACACGTTTCCTGAGGAACCATGAAACAGTATTTAGAACTGATGCAAAAAGTGCTCGACGAAGGCACACAGAAAAACGACCGTACCGGAACCGGAACGCTTTCCATTTTTGGTCATCAGATGCGTTTTAACCTGCAGGATGGATTCCCGCTGGTGACAACTAAACGTTGCCACCTGCGTTCCATCATCCATGAACTGCTGTGGTTTCTGCAGGGCGACACTAACATTGCTTATCTACACGAAAACAATGTCACCATCTGGGACGAATGGGCCGATGAAAACGGCGACCTCGGGCCAGTGTATGGTAAACAGTGGCGCGCCTGGCCAACGCCAGATGGTCGTCATATTGACCAGATCACTACGGTACTGAACCAGCTGAAAAACGACCCGGATTCGCGCCGCATTATTGTTTCAGCGTGGAACGTAGGCGAACTGGATAAAATGGCGCTGGCACCGTGCCATGCATTCTTCCAGTTCTATGTGGCAGACGGCAAACTCTCTTGCCAGCTTTATCAGCGCTCCTGTGACGTCTTCCTCGGCCTGCCGTTCAACATTGCCAGCTACGCGTTACTGGTGCATATGATGGCGCAGCAGTGCGATCTGGAAGTGGGTGATTTTGTCTGGACCGGTGGCGATACGCACCTGTACAGCAATCATATGGATCAAACTCATCTGCAATTAAGCCGCGAACCGCGTCCGCTGCCGAAGTTGATTATCAAACGTAAACCCGAATCCATCTTCGACTACCGTTTCGAAGACTTTGAGATTGAAGGCTACGATCCGCATCCGGGCATTAAAGCGCCGGTGGCTATCTAATTACGAAACATCCTGCCAGAGCCGACGCCAGTGTGCGTCGGTTTTTTTTACCCTCCGTTAAATTCTTCGAGACGCCTTCCCGAAATTTTGCAATGTCCTGCAACGGCGTAAATAGTCCGGAAGATGCGCCGAAGAAATAGAAACTGGCCCTCGTCTTTTTTTCTCCTCGCTCCATACTGCCGGCATGAAAACACAACGTGGTTATACGCTGATTGAAACGCTGGTCGCGATGCTGATTCTGGTCATGCTAAGCGCAAGTGGGCTCTATGGCTGGCAATATTGGCAGCAGTCGCAACGGCTTTGGCAAACCGCCAGCCAGGCGCGGGACTATTTGCTCTATTTACGTGAAGATGCCAACTGGCATAACCGCGACCACAGTATCAGTGTTATCAGGGAGGGGACGTTATGGTGCCTTGTGAGTTCCGCTGCTGGGGCCAATACCTGTCATGGCAGTTCACCATTGGTCTTTGTGCCACGCTGGCCCGAAGTCGAAATGAGCGATCTGACACCTTCGCTTGCTTTCTTTGGCCTGCGCAATACCGCATGGGCCGGGCATATTCGCTTCAAAAACTCAACGGGCGAGTGGTGGCTGGTGGTTTCGCCGTGGGGAAGACTCCGGCTTTGTCAGCAAGGAGAAACAGAAGGATGCCTGTAAAAGAGCAAGGTTTTTCTCTGCTGGAAGTGTTGATTGCTATGGCGATCAGTAGCGTATTGTTGCTGGGGGCTGCACGCTTTCTGCCTGCGTTACAGCGTGACAGTTTAACGAGCACCCGTAAGCTGGCGCTGGAAGATGAAATCTGGCTGCGGGTATTTACCGTTGCGAAGCATCTCCAGAGGGCGGGTTATTGTCATGGCAGCTGTACCGGCGAAGGGCTGGAAATTGTCGGACAGGGTGACTGTGTCATTGTGCAGTGGGATGCGAACAGTAACGGTATCTGGGATCGCGAACCGGTAAAAGAGTCCGACCAGATTGGATTTCGTCTGAAGGAGCATGTGCTGGAAACGCTACGCGGTGCGACATCCTGTGAAGGTAAGGGCTGGGATAAAGTCACTAATCCGGATGCCATCATTATCGACACTTTTCAGGTCGTACGTCAGGATGTCAGCGGCTTCTCGCCGGTGTTGACGGTTAATATGCACGCTGCCAGCAAGGCTGATCCGCAAACCGTGGTGGATGCCAGCTATAGCGTGACAGGATCCAACCTGTGAACCGCGAAAAGGGTGTCTCGTCACTGGCTCTGGTCCTGATGCTGCTGATTTTGGGTAGCTTGCTATTACAAGGAATGAGCCAACAGGATCGCAGTTTTGCCTCTCGCGTGAGCATGGAAAGTCAGTCATTGCGCCGCCATGCCATCGTTCAGTCGGCGCTGGAGTGGGGAAAAATGCACTCCTGGCAGACGCAGCCAGCAGTTCAGTGCTTACTGTACGCTGCCACCGGTGCCCGGGTTTGTCTGCGTTTATTGGCAGATAATGAGGCTTTATTGATTGCCGGTTATGAAGGCGTTTCGTTGTGGCGAACAGGCGAAGTCATCGATGGAAACATTGTTTTTTCGCCACGCGGCTGGAGCGATTTTTGTCCGCTGAAAGAGAGGGCGTTATGTCAGCTTCCCTGAAGAATCAACAAGGCTTTAGCCTGCCGGAGGTAATGTTGGCGATGGTGTTGATGGTGATGATTGTCACTGCGTTATCGGGTTTCCAGCGAACATTAATGAACAGTCTTGCCAGCAGAAACCAGTACCAACAGCTCTGGCGGCATGGCTGGCAGCAAACGCAACTGCGTGCGATTTCGCCACCTGCCAACTGGCAGGTCAACCGAATGCAGACATCGCAGGCGGGATGTGTCAGCATCAGCGTTACGCTAGTTTCACCCGGGGGCAGAGAAGGCGAGATGACCCGCCTGCATTGCCCGAATCGTCAGTAGTCAGGAGCCGCTATGTTAAGGGTCTACCATTCCAATCGTCTGGACGTGCTGGAAGCGTTGATGGAGTTTATTGTCGAACGCGAACGGCTGGACGATCCTTTCGAACCAGAGATGATTCTGGTGCAAAGTACCGGTATGGCGCAGTGGCTGCAAATGACCCTGTCGCAAAAGTTTGGTATTGCGGCAAACATTGATTTTCCGCTGCCTGCGAGCTTTATCTGGGATATGTTCGTCCGGGTGTTACCGGAGATCCCCAAAGAGAGCGCCTTTAACAAACAGAGCATGAGCTGGAAACTGATGACTCTGTTGCCGCAATTGCTGGATCGCGAAGACTTTACCCTGTTGCGGCATTATCTGACTGACGATAGCGACAAGCGAAAACTGTTCCAGCTTTCTTCAAAAGCGGCGGACCTGTTTGACCAGTATCTGGTCTATCGTCCGGACTGGCTGGCACAGTGGGAAACAGGACATTTGGTTGAAGGGCTGGGAGAAGCACAGGCCTGGCAAGCGCCGTTGTGGAAGGCGTTGGTGGAATATACCCATCAACTCGGGCAACCGCGCTGGCACCGCGCCAATCTCTATCAGCGCTTTATCGAAACGCTGGAGTCCGCGACGACCTGCCCGCCGGGGCTACCTTCGCGCGTCTTTATATGCGGTATTTCCGCGTTACCGCCTGTTTATCTCCAGGCGCTACAGGCGCTGGGTAAACATATTGAAATCCATCTCCTGTTTACCAACCCCTGCCGTTATTACTGGGGCGACATTAAAGATCCTGCTTATCTGGCGAAACTGCTGACTCGCCAGCGCCGACACAGTTTTGAAGATCGCGAATTACCGCTATTTCGCGACAGCGAAAATGCCGGGCAGCTCTTTAACAGCGATGGTGAACAGGATGTCGGCAACCCGCTGCTGGCCTCATGGGGCAAGCTTGGACGCGACTACATTTATCTCCTTTCTGATCTGGAGAGCAGCCAGGAGCTGGACGCTTTTGTCGATGTGACGCCAGATAACCTGCTGCATAACATTCAGTCTGACATTCTGGAACTGGAAAACCGCGCCGTTGCTGGTGTGAACATCGAAGAGTTTTCCCGTAGCGATAACAAACGCCCGCTTGATCCACTGGATAGCAGTATCACCTTCCACGTTTGCCATAGCCCACAGCGTGAAGTTGAAGTTTTACACGATCGCCTGCTGGCGATGTTGGAAGAAGATCCGACACTCACTCCGCGCGACATCATTGTGATGGTGGCCGACATCGACAGCTACAGTCCGTTTATTCAGGCTGTGTTTGGTAGCGCACCTGCGGATCGTTACCTACCTTACGCCATTTCCGACCGTCGGGCGCGGCAGTCGCATCCTGTACTTGAAGCGTTTATCAGCCTGTTATCGTTGCCAGACAGCCGCTTTGTGTCGGAGGACGTTCTGGCATTACTGGATGTGCCGGTGCTGGCGGCGCGGTTTGACATCACCGAAGAAGGGCTGCGTTATTTACGCCAGTGGGTCAACGAGTCTGGCATTCGTTGGGGGATAGATGACGACAACGTTCGCGAGCTGGAACTCCCCGCTACCGGTCAACACACCTGGCGGTTTGGCCTGACGCGCATGTTGCTGGGCTACGCGATGGAGAGCGCGCAGGGCGAGTGGCAATCGGTTCTACCTTATGATGAATCGAGCGGCTTAATTGCAGAACTGGTGGGGCATCTGGCTTCACTGCTAATGCAGCTAAACATCTGGCGTCGCGGGCTGGCGCAGGAGCGTCCGCTGGAAGAGTGGTTGCCGGTTTGTCGCGATATGCTCAACGCCTTCTTCCTGCCGGATGCGGAAACCGAAGCGGCGATGACGCTGATCGAACAACAATGGCAGGCGATTATCGCCGAAGGTTTAGGTGCGCAGTATGGCGACGCGGTGCCGCTGTCACTATTGCGTGATGAACTGGCACAGCGCCTGGATCAGGAACGTATCAGCCAGCGTTTTCTCGCCGGACCGGTTAACATTTGTACTCTGATGCCAATGCGTTCCATCCCATTCAAAGTGGTTTGCCTGCTGGGAATGAACGACGGCGTTTATCCACGCCAGCTTGCGCCATTGGGCTTTGACCTGATGAGCCAGAAACCGAAGCGTGGCGACCGTAGCCGTCGCGATGACGACCGCTATCTGTTCCTGGAAGCGTTAATTTCCGCGCAGCAAAAACTCTATATCAGCTATATCGGGCGTTCTATTCAGGATAACAGTGAACGTTTCCCGTCGGTACTGGTGCAGGAACTGATCGACTACATCGGGCAAAGCCATTATCTACCGGGCGATGAAGCGCTCAACTGTGATGAAAGCGAGGCAAGGGTAAAAGCGCATCTTACTTGCCTCCATACCCGGATGCCGTTTGATCCGCAAAACTACCAGCCAGGCGAACGACAAAGCTATGCTCGTGAATGGCTACCTGCGGCCAGCCAGGCTGGTAAAGCACATTCTGAATTTGTTCAGCCGCTGCCGTTTACCTTACCGGAAACCGTGCCGCTGGAAACGCTACAACGATTCTGGGCACATCCGGTGCGGGCATTTTTCCAGATGCGTTTGCAGGTGAACTTCCGTACCGAAGACAGCGAAATCCCCGACACCGAGCCATTTATTCTGGAAGGGCTTAGCCGTTATCAAATCAATCAGCAGTTATTGAATGCTCTGGTCGAGCAAGATGATGCCGAACGCTTGTTCCGTCGCTTCCGGGCGGCAGGGGATTTACCGTATGGCGCTTTTGGTGAAATTTTCTGGGAAACACAGTGCCAGGAGATGCAGCAGCTTGCCGACAGAGTCATTGCCTGTCGCCAGCCGGGGCAGAGTATGGAAATTGATCTCGCCTGCAACGGTGTGCAGATAGCTGGCTGGTTGCCGCAGGTGCAGCCGGATGGCCTGTTGCGCTGGCGTCCCTCTTTATTAAGTGTGGCGCAGGGAATGCAACTTTGGCTGGAACACCTTGTCTACTGTGCCAGCGGTGGTAATGGTGAAAGTCGCCTTTTTCTACGCAAAGACGGCGAGTGGCGTTTTCCGCCGCTTGCAGCCGAACAGGCTTTGCATTACCTCTCACAACTGATTGAGGGGTATCGTGAAGGAATGTCCGCGCCATTGCTGGTGTTACCTGAAAGTGGCGGCGCGTGGCTAAAAACCTGTTATGACGCGCAAAACGATGCCATGCTGGATGACGATTCCACGTTACAAAAAGCCCGTACGAAATTCCTTCAGGCTTACGAAGGCAACATGATGGTGCGTGGCGAAGGTGATGATATCTGGTATCAACGGCTCTGGCGGCAATTAACACCAGAGACAATGGAGGCCATCGTTGAACAGTCGCAACGTTTCCTGTTACCGCTGTTTCGCTTTAATCAGTCATGAGTGCTGTATAAAAATTGCGCAATATATCTGCTTGCTTTATGATGCGCACCAGTCACGGACTGATGGATATATAGACATAGGCTGACTCGTGCAGCACAAGATTAAATTCTGGCAGATGATTTGCGTTAACCTGTTGAATCTGGCCAGAAAATAAAGTTGATTATGAGGTCCGTGAATGCCCCGCAGCATCTGGTTCAAAGCATTATTGTTGTTTGTTGCCCTTTGGGCACCCTTAAGTCAGGCAGAAACGGGATGGCAGCCGATTCAGGAAACCATCCGTAAAAGTGATAAAGATAACCGCCAGTATCAGGCTATACGTCTGGATAACGGTATGGTGGTCTTGCTGGTTTCTGATCCGCAGGCGGTTAAATCGCTCTCGGCGCTGGTGGTGCCCGTTGGGTCGCTGGAAGATCCCGAGGCGTATCAGGGGCTGGCGCATTACCTTGAACACATGAGTCTGATGGGGTCGAAAAAGTACCCGCAGGCTGACAGTCTGGCCGAATATCTCAAAATGCACGGCGGCAGTCACAATGCCAGCACGGCACCGTATCGCACGGCTTTCTATCTGGAAGTTGAGAACGATGCCTTACCCGGTGCGGTAGACCGCCTGGCCGATGCTATTGCAGAACCCTTGCTCGACAAGAAATACGCCGAACGTGAACGTAATGCAGTGAATGCCGAATTAACCATGGCGCGTACGCGTGACGGGATGCGCATGGCACAGGTCAGCGCAGAAACCATTAACCCGGCACACCCCGGTTCAAAGTTTTCTGGTGGTAACCTCGAAACTTTAAGCGACAAACCAGGTAATCCGGTACAGCAGGCGCTGAAAGATTTCCACGAGAAGTACTATTCCGCCAATCTGATGAAGGCGGTTATTTACAGCAATAAACCGTTGCCGGAGTTGGCGAAAATGGCGGCGGACACCTTTGGTCGCGTGCCGAACAAAGAGAGCAAAAAACCGGAAATCACCGTGCCGGTAGTCACCGACGCGCAAAAGGGCATTATCATTCATTACGTCCCGGCGCTGCCGCGTAAAGTTCTGCGCGTTGAGTTTCGCATCGAGAACAACTCAGCGAAGTTCCGTAGTAAAACGGATGAATTGATTACCTATCTGATTGGCAATCGCAGCCCAGGTACACTTTCTGACTGGCTGCAAAAGCAGGGATTAGTTGAGGGCATTAGCGCCAATTCCGATCCTATCGTCAACGGCAACAGCGGCGTATTAGCGATCTCTGCGTCTTTAACCGATAAAGGTCTGGCGAATCGCGATCAGGTTGTGGCGGCCATTTTTAGCTACCTCAATCTGTTACGTGAAAAAGGGATCGATAAACAATACTTCGATGAACTGGCGAATGTGCTGGATATCGACTTCCGTTATCCGTCAATCACCCGTGATATGGATTACGTCGAATGGCTGGCAGATACCATGATTCGCGTTCCTGTTGAGCATACGCTGGATGCAGTCAATATTGCTGATCGGTACGATGCTAAAGCAGTAAAAGAACGTCTGGCGATGATGACGCCGCAGAATGCGCGTATCTGGTATATCAGCCCGAAAGAGCCGCACAATAAAACGGCTTATTTTGTCGATGCGCCGTATCAAGTCGATAAAATCAGCGAACAAACTTTCGCGGACTGGCAGAAAAAAGCCGCCAATATTGCGCTCTCCTTACCGGAGCTTAACCCCTATATTCCTGACGATTTCTCGCTGATTAAGTCAGAGAAGAAATACGACCATCCAGAGTTGATTGTTGATGAGTCGAATCTGCGCGTGGTGTATGCGCCAAGCCGTTATTTTGCCAGTGAGCCCAAAGCTGATGTCAGCCTGATTTTGCGTAATCCGAAAGCCATGGACAGCGCCCGCAATCAGGTGATGTTTGCGCTCAATGATTATCTCGCAGGGCTGGCGCTTGATCAGTTAAGCAACCAGGCGTCGGTTGGTGGCATAAGTTTTTCCACCAACGCTAACAACGGCCTTATGGTTAATGCTAATGGTTACACCCAGCGTCTGCCGCAGCTTTTCCAGGCTTTGCTGGAGGGCTACTTTAGCTATACCGCTACGGAAGATCAGCTTGAGCAGGCGAAGTCCTGGTATAACCAGATGATGGATTCCGCAGAAAAGGGCAAGGCGTTCGAGCAGGCGATTATGCCCGCGCAGATGCTCTCGCAAGTGCCGTACTTCTCGCGAGATGAACGGCGCAAAATTTTGCCCTCCATTACTCTGAAAGAGGTGCTGGCCTATCGCGACGCCTTAAAATCAGGGGCTCGACCAGAGTTTATGGTTATCGGCAACATGACCGAAGCTCAGGCAACAACGCTGGCACGCGATGTGCAAAAACAGTTGGGCGCTGATGGTTCAGAGTGGTGTCGTAACAAAGATGTCGTGGTCGATAAAAAACAATCCGTCATCTTTGAAAAAGCCGGTAACAGCACCGACTCCGCACTGGCAGCGGTATTTGTACCGACTGGCTACGATGAATACACCAGCTCAGCCTATAGCTCTCTGTTGGGGCAGATCGTACAGCCGTGGTTCTACAATCAGTTGCGTACCGAAGAACAGTTGGGCTATGCCGTGTTTGCGTTTCCAATGAGCGTGGGACGTCAGTGGGGCATGGGCTTCCTTTTGCAAAGCAATGATAAACAGCCTTCATTCTTGTGGGAGCGTTACAAGGCGTTTTTCCCAACCGCAGAGGCAAAATTGCGGACGATGAAGCCAGAAGAGTTTGCGCAAATCCAGCAGGCGGTAATAACCCAGATGCTGCAGGCACCGCAAACGCTCGGCGAAGAAGCATCGAAGTTAAGTAAAGATTTCGATCGCGGCAATATGCGCTTCGATTCGCGTGATAAAATCGTGGCCCAGATAAAACTGCTGACGCCGCAAAAACTTGCTGATTTCTTCCATCAGGCGGTGGTCGAGCCGCAAGGCATGGCTATTCTGTCGCAGATTTCCGGCAGCCAGAACGGGAAAGCCGAATATGTGCATCCTGAAGGCTGGAAAGTGTGGGAGAACGTCAGCGCGTTGCAGCAAACAATGCCCCTGATGAGTGAAAAGAATGAGTGATGTCGCCGAGACACTAGATCCTTTGCGCTTGCCCTTACAGGGCGAGCGCCTGATTGAAGCCTCTGCCGGCACAGGCAAAACCTTTACGATTGCAGCGCTCTATTTGCGCCTGTTACTTGGGCTAGGCGGTTCCGCCGCCTTTCCCCGCCCGCTGACCGTTGAAGAACTGCTGGTGGTCACCTTTACCGAGGCTGCCACGGCAGAATTGCGCGGTCGTATCCGTAGCAATATTCACGAGTTGCGTATCGCCTGTCTGCGTGAAACCACTGACAATCCGCTGTATGCACGTCTGCTGGAAGAGATCGACGATAAAGCGCAAGCCGCGCAGTGGTTGTTGTTAGCCGAACGGCAGATGGATGAAGCGGCAGTCTTTACTATTCACGGTTTTTGCCAGCGCATGCTCAACCTGAATGCCTTTGAATCCGGCATGCTGTTTGAGCAGCAGCTGATTGAAGATGAGTCTCTGCTACGCTACCAGGCCTGCGCCGATTTCTGGCGTCGCCACTGCTACCCGCTGACGCGTGAAATTGCCCAGGTGGTCTTTGAAACCTGGAAAGGGCCGCAGGCGTTGCTGCGCGATATTAATCGTTATCTGCAAGGCGAAGCGCCGGTTATCAAAGCGCCGCCGCCCGATGATGAAACGTTGGCTTCCCGCCACGCGCAAATTGTGGCGCGTATTGATACGGTAAAACAGCAGTGGCGCGACGCAGTGGGTGAACTGGATGCGCTGATCGAATCTTCTGGTATTGATCGACGTAAGTTTAACCGTAGCAATCAGGCTAAATGGATCGACAAGATCAGCGTCTGGGCAGAAGAAGAGACCAACAGTTATCAGTTACCGGAGTCGCTGGAAAAATTCTCTCAGCGTTTCTTAGAAGATCGCACGAAAGCCGGGGGGGAAACCCCGCGACATCCACTGTTTGAGGCGATCGATCAACTGCTTGCAGAACCATTGTCGATCCGCGATCTGGTGATCACCCGCGCATTGGCTGAGATCCGCGAAACAGTAGCGCGTGAAAAACGCCGCCGTGGCGAATTGGGTTTTGATGACATGTTAAGTCGGCTCGATTCCGCGCTGCGTAGTGAAAGCGGCGAGGTATTGGCAGCGGCGATCCGTACGCGATTCCCGGTGGCAATGATCGATGAATTTCAGGATACCGACCCCCAGCAGTACCGAATTTTTCGCCGTATCTGGCACCATCAGCCGGAAACCGCATTGTTGCTGATTGGCGACCCGAAGCAGGCCATATATGCATTCCGGGGTGCGGATATCTTCACTTATATGAAGGCGCGTAGCGAAGTTCACGCCCACTACACTTTAGACACCAACTGGCGTTCCGCACCGGGAATGGTGAATAGTGTGAACAAGCTTTTCAGCCAGACTGATGACGCGTTCATGTTTCGCGAAATACCGTTTATTCCAGTGAAATCAGCCGGGAAAAATCAGGCGTTACGTTTTGTGTTTAAAGGTGAAACGCAGCCTGCGATGAAAATGTGGCTGATGGAAGGCGAAAGCTGCGGCGTTGGCGACTATCAAAGTACCATGGCGCAGGTATGTGCTGCGCAAATCCGCGACTGGTTACAGGCTGGGCAGCGCGGGGAAGCGTTGCTGATGAACGGCGATGATGCACGTCCGGTACGTGCTTCGGACATCAGTGTGCTGGTGCGCAGCCGCCAGGAGGCCGCTCAGGTGCGCGATGCCTTAACGCTGCTGGAAATCCCTTCCGTTTACCTTTCGAACCGCGACAGTGTTTTTGAAACTCTGGAAGCACAGGAGATGCTTTGGCTGTTGCAGGCGGTGATGACACCCGAACGTGAGAACACCCTGCGCAGTGCGCTGGCAACGTCAATGATGGGGCTGAATGCGCTGGATATTGAAACGCTGAATAATGACGAACATGCGTGGGATGCAGTAGTCGAAGAGTTCGATGGTTATCGGCAAATCTGGCGCAAACGTGGCGTTATGCCGATGCTGCGGGCGCTGATGTCGGCGCGTAACATTGCAGAAAACTTGCTGGCAACAGCAGGCGGTGAGCGGCGTCTTACCGATATCTTGCATATCAGCGAATTGCTACAAGAAGCCGGCACGCAGCTGGAAAGTGAACATGCGCTGGTACGCTGGTTATCGCAACATATCCTCGAGCCAGACAGTAATGCCTCCAGCCAACAAATGCGTCTCGAAAGTGATAAACATCTCGTGCAGATTGTCACGATCCACAAATCGAAAGGGCTGGAATATCCATTGGTCTGGCTGCCGTTTATCACCAATTTCCGCGTCCAGGATCAGGCGTTTTATCACGATCGCCACTCGTTTGAGGCTGTTCTGGATCTTAATGCTGCGCCAGAAAGCGTCGACCTCGCGGAGGCCGAACGTCTGGCGGAAGATCTGCGTTTGCTTTACGTGGCGCTGACGCGTTCGGTTTGGCATTGCAGTCTCGGCGTTGCACCGCTGGTGCGCCGTCGTGGCGATAAAAAAGGTGATACCGACGTCCACCAAAGTGCGCTCGGGCGTTTGCTGCAAAAAGGGGAACCGCAAGATGCGGCAGGGCTTCGCACCTGTATTGAAGCGTTATGCGATGATGATATTGCCTGGCAAACGGCACAAACTGGTGATAACCAGCCCTGGCAGGTTAATGATGCATTAACTGCAGAACTGAATGCGAGGACGCTACAACGATTGCCCGGCGATAACTGGCGTGTCACCAGCTACTCCGGTTTGCAGCAGCGTGGTCACGGTATCGCTCAGGATCTGATGCCACGGTTGGATGTTGATGCCGCAGGCGTGGTCAGCGTCGTTGAAGAACCGACGTTAACACCGCATCAGTTCCCGCGCGGTGCGTCACCGGGGACATTCTTGCACAGTTTGTTTGAAGACCTCGATTTTACCCAGCCGGTTGACCCGAACTGGGTACAGGAAAAACTGGAGCTCGGCGGCTTTGAACCGCAGTGGGAACCGGTGTTGACTGAGTGGATCACGGCTGTCCTCCAGGCACCTCTCAATGAAACGGGTGTTAGCCTGAATCAGCTTTCCGATCGCGATAAACAGGTGGAGATGGAGTTTTACCTGCCGATTAGTGAACCGCTTATCGCCAGCCAGCTTGATGCACTAATTCGCCAGTTTGACCCGCTATCCGCTGGCTGCCCGCCGCTGGAGTTCATGCAGGTACGTGGAATGTTAAAAGGCTTTATTGACCTGGTGTTCCGCCACGAAGGGCGTTATTACCTGCTCGACTATAAATCCAACTGGTTGGGTGAAGACAGTTCGGCTTACACCCAACAGGCTATGGCAGCGGCAATGCAGGCACACCGCTATGATCTGCAATATCAGCTTTATACCCTGGCGCTGCACCGTTATCTGCGCCATCGTATTGCTGATTATGACTATGAGCGCCACTTTGGCGGCGTTATTTATCTGTTCCTGCGTGGCGTTGATAAAGAACATCCGCAACAAGGGATCTACGAGACCCGACCCAACGCCGGGTTGATTGCCCTGATGGATGAGATGTTTGCCGGTATGACCCTGGAGGAGGCGTAATGAAATTGCAAAAGCAATTACTGGAAGCTGTGGAGCACAAACAGCTACGCCCGCTGGACGTGCAGTTTGCCCTGACCGTGGCGGGAGATGAACATCCTGCCGTCACCCTCGCGGCGGCACTGTTAAGTCATGATGCCGGAGAGGGACACGTTTGTTTGCCGCTTTCACGACTGGAAAATAACGAGGCATCGCATCCGCTGTTGGCGACCTGTGTCAGTGAAATCGGTGAGCTACAAAATTGGGAAGAATGCTTGCTGGCTTCACAAGCGGTCAGCCGGGGAGATGAACCAACGCCGATGATCCTCTGTGGCGATCGTCTTTATTTGAATCGCATGTGGTGTAACGAGCGCACAGTGGCACGCTTTTTCAACGAAGTGAATCATGCCATTGAGGTTGATGAAGCTCTACTGGCGCAAACCCTGGACAAACTTTTTCCAGTAAGCGATGACATTAACTGGCAAAAAGTGGCGGCAGCAGTGGCGCTGACGCGGCGGATTTCGGTGATTTCCGGCGGTCCTGGCACCGGTAAAACGACCACCGTAGCGAAGTTGCTGGCAGCCTTAATTCAAATGGCCGACGGAGAACGCTGCCGTATCCGTCTGGCTGCACCAACGGGTAAAGCTGCCGCGCGCTTAACCGAATCTCTCGGCAAGGCTTTGCGCCAGTTACCGCTGACCGATGAACAAAAGAAACGCATTCCGGAAGATGCCAGTACTTTGCACCGATTGCTGGGCGCACAGCCGGGTAGCCAGCGTTTACGTCATCATGCCGGTAACCCGCTGCATCTTGATGTGCTGGTAGTAGATGAAGCGTCAATGATCGATCTGCCGATGATGTCGAGACTGATAGACGCCTTGCCCGATCATGCGCGAGTGATCTTTCTCGGCGATCGTGATCAACTGGCCTCGGTTGAGGCTGGGGCTGTGCTGGGCGATATTTGTGCTTATGCCAATGCCGGCTTTACCGCCGAGCGTGCCGGGCAGCTAAGCCGCCTGACGGGAACTCACGTTCCGGCAGGAACTGGCACAGACGCGGCATCTTTACGCGACAGTCTCTGCCTGCTGCAAAAAAGCTATCGTTTCGGCAGCGATTCTGGCATTGGTCAGTTAGCTGCGGCGATCAACCGTGGTGATAAAACGGCAGTGAAAACCGTTTTTCAGCAGGATTTTTCTGATATCGAAAAACGGCTTTTACAGAGCGGCGAAGATTATATTGCGATGCTTGAGGAAGCTCTTGCGGGTTACGGACGTTATCTGGATCTGCTGCAAGCGCGTGCCGAGCCGGATTTAATCATTCAGGCGTTCAATGAGTACCAGCTTTTGTGCGCCCTGCGGGAAGGGCCGTTTGGCGTGGCTGGACTGAATGAGCGAATTGAGCAGTTTATGCAACAGAAGCGCAAAATTCATCGTAATCCGCACTCTCGTTGGTACGAAGGCCGACCGGTGATGATTGCCCGTAATGACAGCGCGCTTGGGTTGTTTAATGGCGATATCGGTATTGCGCTGGATCGTGGGCAGGGGACGCGCGTCTGGTTTGCGATGCCGGACGGCAATATTAAGTCTGTGCAACCGAGTCGCCTGCCAGAGCACGAAACGACGTGGGCGATGACGGTACATAAATCGCAGGGATCGGAGTTCGACCATGCGGCGTTGATTTTACCGAGCCAACGCACGCCGGTAGTAACGCGAGAGCTGGTTTACACCGCGGTGACCCGCGCGCGTCGCCGTCTGTCGCTGTATGCCGATGAGCGCATTTTAAGTGCGGCAATCGCCACTCGTACTGAGCGGCGCAGTGGTCTGGCGGCGTTGTTTAGTTCACGGGGATAAACGTAATTGCCGGATGCGACGCACGAGTGTTACGCATGTCGCATCCGACGATTTTCATCGCTTACCCCAAATCCGCCATCAGCACTTTGGATTTACGCTGGTAGTTGTACAACTGCTTTTTGCTCTCGGGCAGTAAATCAATATCCACTGGGGTAAATCCACGTTCCTGGAACCAGTGAATACTGCGCGTGGTCAGCACAAACAATTTGCTTAAGCCGCTCTGCTTCGCCTGAGCGGCAATGCGTTCCAGCAGAACCTCGCCCCGTGATGAGCTGCGGTAATCCGGGTGAACTGCCACACAGGCCATTTCCCCAATCTTTTCTTCCGGGAACGGATAGAGCGCGGCGCAGGCAATAGTCGTGTTATCGCGCTGAATAATGGTGAATTTGTCGATTTCCATCTCCAGCTGCTCGCGAGAACGGCGTACCAGAATACCTTGTTGCTCCAGCGGGCGAATCAACTCCAGAATACCGCCAATATCGTTGATTGTTGCGCGACGAATCTGCTCGGCGCTTTCCATCACAATCTGCGTACCGATACCGTCGCGTGAGAACAACTCTTGCAACAGCGCGCCATCTTCCTGATAACTGATTAAATGACAGCGACGCACGCCGCTGCGGCAGGCTTTCACTGCGCCACGCAAAAAGCGCACCGTACCGGAGTTGTAATCACCTTTCTCTTCCTGGGCTTCTACCCGTGCTTGCGCTTCGTTAGGGAAAAGTTCGGAGACAATATCACCGTCGTCATTAGTGACGCCCTGGGAAGAGCAAAAACCAATCATCTTTTCAGCTTTCAGTTTGATGGCCAGTTGAGTGGCAATCTCTTCCGAGGTCAGATTAAAGCTCTCGCCAGTGACTGAAACAGCGACCGGCCCCATTAGCACTATTGCACCGCTGTCCAGTTGACGATGGATCGCGTCTTCATCAATCCGCCGGATACGCCCGCTATGGCAGTAATCCACGCCGTCATCGACGCCCAGCGGCTGGGCAATAATAAAATTGCCACTGACGACGTTGATATGCGCGCCCTGCAGCGGCGTGTTATTGAGACTCATCGACAGGCGAGCAGTAATATCCAGTTGCAATGTTCCCGCAGCCTGCTTCACCAGTTCCAGTGTTTTGGCGTCGGTCACACGTATATTCTTGTGATACAGCGGTTCGTGGTGATGCGCAGCCAGATTTGCGTCGATCTGCGGACGTGCGCCATAGACCACCACCAGACGGATGCCGAGGCTGTGCAACAACCCGATATCATTAACGATACTGGAGAAATTCTCATGCTCAATGGCTTCACCGCCGAGCATGATGACAAACGTTTTTCCCCGGTGGGTATTGATATAGGGAACCGAATGGCGGAATCCCTCGACCAGCTCGGTTTTACGTTCCTTTACCACGGTACACCTCTTTGCATGATTATTCGAAATTATTGTATTTTTATTCTGTTTTTTCGCAGGGTGCAAGTGTAAATTTTATGCGGGAGCGAGTTTTTTATCAGTAATACCGTGAATATAAAAAGAATGTTTACCGTTTTATAGATGACAGATTATGCGTCTTTCGCTAAAGTTTCCGGTCAAATTGGTCGTTTACTTGTTACACAGCTTAGATTTCTTTTGCTCGGGAGAGGCATGTCAGGATCCAACACTGCAATCAGCCGTCGTCGTTTACTGCAAGGCGCGGGTGCCATGTGGCTATTGAGCGTAAGTCAGGTCAGTCTGGCTGCGGTCAGCCAGGTCGTGGCGGTGCGCGTCTGGCCTGCGTCCAGCTACACCCGCGTGACGGTAGAATCAAATCGTCAGCTGAAATATAAGCAGTTCGCGTTGAGTAACCCGGAACGCGTGGTGGTGGATATCGAAGATGTAAACCTGAACTCGGTACTCAAGGGGATGGCGGCACAAATTCGTGCAGACGACCCGTTCATCAAGTCGGCGCGCGTCGGGCAATTTGACCCGCAAACCGTACGCATGGTTTTTGAATTAAAGCAAAACGTAAAACCGCAGCTGTTTGCCCTTGCGCCGGTTGCCGGGTTTAAAGAGCGTCTGGTGATGGACCTCTATCCGGCCAATGCACAGGATATGCAGGACCCGCTGCTGGCGCTGCTGGAGGATTACAACAAAGGCGACCTCGAAAAGCAGGTGCCGCCAGCACAAAGTGGTCCACAACCGGGTAAAGCTGGGCGGGATCGTCCGATTGTCATTATGCTTGACCCTGGCCACGGTGGCGAAGACTCCGGTGCGGTGGGGAAATACAAAACGCGCGAAAAAGACGTGGTATTGCAAATAGCTCGCCGTCTGCGCTCTCTGATCGAGAAAGAGGGCAATATGAAGGTGTACATGACGCGCAATGAAGACATCTTCATTCCGTTGCAAGTACGCGTAGCAAAAGCCCAGAAACAGCGTGCTGACCTGTTTGTCTCTATCCATGCCGACGCCTTTACCAGTCGTCAGCCGAGCGGTTCCTCTGTGTTTGCGCTCTCAACCAAAGGTGCAACCAGTACTGCGGCAAAATATCTGGCACAAACCCAGAACGCCTCGGACTTGATTGGTGGCGTGAGCAAAAGCGGTGACCGCTATGTCGACCACACCATGTTCGATATGGTGCAGTCGCTGACCATTGCCGACAGCCTGAAGTTTGGTAAAGCGGTGCTGAATAAGCTCGGTAAAATCAACAAGCTGCATAAAAATCAAGTTGAACAGGCCGGGTTTGCCGTACTAAAGGCACCAGATATTCCCTCCATTCTGGTCGAAACGGCGTTTATCAGTAACGTTGAGGAAGAGCGTAAACTGAAAACGGCGACTTTCCAGCAGGAAGTTGCGGAGTCTATTCTTGCGGGAATTAAAGCGTATTTTGCCGATGGGGCGACGCTGGCGAGAAGGGGATAATGTTTTTATTTATTCAATGAATTTATATTTCGTTGAATAGATAACATTTACCTGAATATTAGACGCTGGTTTTGTGACTGATGTCGGATATTTGAATGTCGGCTTGAAAAATAAGCCGACCATCTCTTTAATTAAGCACAATTCCGTGTAATGTATATGCATTAGTTAATCATCTTGTAACTGTTAAATCAGGCAAGGCAATGTTTGAAGTAATTATTACTTCTGACGTGCCTTGCCTTTTTTTTTGGAGCTATGGAATGATCATCGAAAAAGTCATGAACAATAATTGTGTACAGGCATCGATGAATGGACAGGAGGTTATCATTTCTGGGCCTGGCGTCGGTTACAACAAAAAATATGGAATGTCGGTCCCTGAGCATCCGGCTAACAGAGTTTTTTATGTCAGAAATGAACAAAAAAACAAACTCTATAAATTGATCGAACATGTGGATATTGAGTATGTGTTTGTTGCCGAAAAGATAGTGTACTACGCGGAGTGTAATCTTGAAAGAAAGTTAAATCCATCGCTATTGCTTATTCTTGCCGATCACATTTCAAATGCAATATCCAGAGTCTCCTCCGGAATACAAATCAATAATTTTTTTCTTGAGGAAATCAAAGCGTTGTACAAAGCAGAATATGCAATAAGCCGGGATGCATTAACCATCATCAATGAGCAATTTAGCTTTCAACTTCCGGATGATGAGATTGGTTTTATTGCATTGCATATTTTAAATAACTATGAAAATTCATCTGATTATGAATCGGTACGGATTATTGAATTATCTCAAAAAATCACGGAGATTATCGAGGGTATTTATAACCGAAAGGTGGACAGAAGTTCATTTAACTATTCAAGATTTATGATGCACCTTAAGTATTTTTCTAATCGAGTTTTATGTAATGAAAAGATAAAACAGAAAGATATTGGTGACATCTATGAGCAGTTTCTTGAGAAAGACATTCTGTTACAGCGCGCAATTCATGAAATCGAAAGGTATTTGTACGCCACTTTTAAATATGAATTGATTTTGGAAGAAAAACTATATCTCTCTATTCGCACCAAAGTATTAATGGACTAATTATATATAACATTTATATGAGATAACCCGCATGAAACAAAAGAAAGCCTGGAGTTTTTTTCAGAGCCTGGGGAAGGCATTTATGTATCCCATCGCTCTGCTAAGTGTATGTGGCATGATGTTAGGGCTGGGAAGTGGTTTAGCCAGCGATGATATGGCAAAATTAATTCCACTACTGGCTATTCCCGTAATTAAAACCATTCTTGATTTTATTGTTAGCCTTGGTTTGTTTGCCTTTGTTAATTTACCTGTATTGTTTGCGATAGCAATTCCCTTAGGATTATTAAAAGAGAAAGAGGATAAAGCCTATGGCGCTTTTTCTGGCTTAATTGGTTTTATGGCGATGCATCTGGGAACGAACTTTTATCTTAAACAGCACGACTTATTGGTCGCTGCTGACCAAATGTCGACACATGGGCAAACCATCATTCTGGGGATCCAGTCCTACAATACCAGCGTGTTAGGGGGAATTGTTGCTGGGTTATTAGTCGCCAGCATGTATAAAAAGATCGTTAATTTACGCATTCCAGAATCATTAGGTTTTTATAGCGGCCCACGTCTGGTGCCTATCATTACACTGATTGTGATGAGTGGATTTGGTCTGATCATTCCTTTTATCTGGCCGCCGTTTTTCAATCTCTTCATGCTCATTGGCCACTGGATATCAACTTCCGGTCCTGTTGGTTATTTCTTCTATGCAGTTGCCGAACGCGTGACGATTCCTTTTGGCTTAAACCATCTGGTGACGTCAGTTTTCCGCTTTACGCCAATCGGCGGTTCGGCTGTGATTGGCGGAGAAGAATATTACGGCACCCTGAACATGTTTATGGCATACGTTAAAGAGAATGCGGTCATTCCGCTGGATTTGGCGGGGAAAATGGAGCAGGGCAAACTGATGATTCAGTATGGTCTGGCTGGTGCCGCGCTGGCGATGTATCGCACTGCTCATGCTCAAAACAGAAAAGCTATCAAAGCATTGCTTATTTCCGGGGTGCTTACAGTCATTATTGGCGGCGTCAGCGAACCGATTGAGTTTCTGTTCTTATTTGTCAGTCCACTGCTGTTTGTCTTCCATGCATTTATGAATGGATTCGCCAACATGGTCTTGCCATATATGGGCGTGAAGATGGGATTTACTGGCGATCTGATTCAATTTATTAGCTTTGGCGTATTGCGTGGCACAAGAACAGGTTGGCCAATAGCGGTGTGTGTCGAAGTGGCCTATTTCTTTATTTATTACTTTGTGTTCCGTTGGACTATTCTTAAATTTAACCTGATGACCGTAGGCCGTGAAGAGTCCAGTCCTGTCACGCTGAACGCTCATGAGGATACGGCTATAGCGGATATCCCAACGCTTGATAAATCAGAGCTGCAAGCAGCGGAGCAGATGGTTAAGGCACTTGGTGGTAAAGAGAATATTAAATCCCTGGATAATTGCGTAACTCGTTTACGTTTAACAATCGCAGATATGGGATTGATTGACGAGGCAGCAATAAAAAGAGCTGGCGGAATTGCGGTTGTTAAACTTGATCAAAATACCCTACAAGTCATTATCGGTACTAAAGTCATCGCCTTGCGTCGGGATATGGATAACTACATGGGGATATGCTGATGGATGTTTTTAATACTCCTGTTTCCCGCAAAGGAACATATTGTACCCAATGGGACTTTTGCGAGGACAGATTTGGTGTAAAAGATGTATTACCATTCTCTATTTCAGATATGGATCTTCCGATACCGGAAGTTATCATCAGGGCATTAAGAAAACGTCTGGAACACCCGATTTTAGGGTACAGTCGTTGGCAACATGGTGAATATCTGAATGCGATAGTAAACTGGTATTATCAACAATATCAAACAGATATTAAACCTGAATGGATAACCTATAGCCCCAGTGTGATGTACTCTATTGCAAAAGCAATAGAGTTATTGACATCGCATGGTGATAATATTCTCGTTTTTACACCTGTCTATAATGCATTTTTTGATGTAATTAAACATAGCGAGCGAAATATTCTGACAGCCTCTTTGATTATAAAAAATGAGGGGGGCTACGCTATCAACTGGCAAGATTTTGATCTTAAGATTAAAAGCGCAAAGATGGTGTTATTATGTAATCCTCATAACCCGACAGGAACAGTCTGGTCGGAAGAAGAACTGCATAAAATCGCTGCAAGCTGTACAAGGCATAATGTCTGGTTATGTTCAGATGAAATCCATAGTGATTTTGTTTTTAATCGTAGCTTTACATCCGCGCTTAAAATAAAAAAAGAAAAAGTAGTAGTATTTAACTCGATATCGAAAACATTTAATGTTCCTGCACTAACAGGATCGTATATGATTTCAACTGACGATAATTTTAATCATAAGTTCAGAACGATATCGAGGTATCGCGATTTTGTAAACTCCCCATCAGTACTGAATATAATTGCAACTATTATTGCCTATAACGAATGTGAGGGATGGTTAAAGTCATTAAAGGCACATATTGCCTCTAACATTCAATTCACCCAGCAGTATCTGAATGAAAATATTCCAGAATTGATCGTAAGGCCAGCTGATGGTTGCTATTTTTCCTGGATAGATTGTTCTGCTATTGGTTATCCTTTTGATGAATTTTACAGTCGATTAATTCATGAAGGCAAAGTGGGCATTATGGCGGGGCATGTCTATGGAACGGAGGGGGAGGGCTACCTTCGTCTGAACCTGGCCTGCGGTCGAGAAAAATTATATATGGGGCTTACGCGTCTTGTGAGTGTAATTAAAAATATTAATCAGGGAGAATAAAAATGAATAACACGGATCTTATCTATCTCATTAAACATTTTATGCATAACGAACTTAAAGCAGTAGAAGAGGTTATTGATTCCCCACTTTCTGAATTCGCTAATTTAATTAAAGTATTACAATCTTGTCAGGGAAAAGTTGTTTTTATTGGTGTTGGTAAGTCCGGTATTATTGCCAGAAAACTCGCAGCAACTTTTGCCAGTACCGGAACTCCCTCGTTTTTTGTTCACGGTACGGAAGCGGTACACGGCGACCTTGGAATGGTGGCGAAAGACGATGTTGTTATTCTTATTTCAAACAGTGGTGAGACGGCGGAAATCCTGGCGACACTGCCTAGTCTGAAAAAAATGGGTAATTATTTGATCTCTTTTACACGCAGTCATCACTCATCGCTTGCGATAAGTTGTGATTTATCCGTTGAAATTCCCGTAAAAAGTGAGGCGGATAATTTAGGTTTAGCGCCGTCATGCTCATCAACAGTCGTTCTGGTTGTTGGTGATGCGGTGGCGCTTGCGCTCTCCGAATTGAAAAAGTTTACTCGTGCTGATTTCGGCTTATATCATCCAGGAGGTGCACTCGGCATTAAAGCAAATTCATAATTTCAAAATATAAATACAGTAACCGGTCACGCCATCTTTTGGGGTGGCGTTCTTTGAAGTGAGTGTCAGCTATGAAAAATGTTCTGGTCACCGTCCCCAGCTTTTCAGCACGCTGTGTTTCCGCCAGCAAGTTGCTAAGAGAGAATAATTTTAATCTTATTATTAAGAATAATGTGGAGCATCTGCTTAAATCAGAATCCACTGCATTACGAGAATCTATTTGCGCGGTCATCGCCGGAAAAGATTGTTATCAGGCGGACACGCTATCATTGCTGTCTGGTGTGAAAATAATATCGAGATTCGGGACGGGGATAGACAATATTGATCTTCGTGCGGCACAGCAATCCGGTATTGTTGTCAATAATGCGGTTGGGATTAATTCAAATGCGGTTGCGGAATTTATCATTGGACTTATCTTCGCGAGCATGAGAAATATCCCTGGCAGCTATCATGCGATGCAAAATGGCTACTGGGGTGAGTCGCATGGTTGTGAATTACAAGGGAAACGGATTGGCCTGGTTGGCTACGGTAATATAGGTAAAACTCTGGCGAAAAGGTTATCCGGTTTTGATGTTGAGCTTTTAGCTTTTGACAAACAACCCGACTATCAGGTTGCTGACAAAGCTGGAGTTCAGTTTGTATCAATTGAAGATATCTTTATGCAGTCGCATGTCATCATTGTTCTTTTGCCTTTTTCTTCTGAGCTGGAGAACTTTATTAGTCATAAATATTTGTCGATGATGCGCAATGGTGCTCTGATCATCAATGCCGCAAGGGGAAAGTTGCTGGATGAGGGCGCTTTACTTCAGGTGATTGAAGAACGAAATGTGTTTGCGGCGCTGGATGTGTTTAGCTCTGAACCGTTGGCGCAATTTAGCCCACTGCTACATGCCAAAAATATCATTACAACGCCGCATATCGCGGCCGCCACCGTTGAGTCATACCAGCAAACCGGGATACACGTTGCCCAGTCGATAATTGATTACTTCGCAGGAAGGGAGATAAAAAACGTGTTGTGAGTTCAGCGAACAAAGATTTTAAATACAAAAAAACCGCAATCTGTGAAACACATTGCGGTTTATCAGCATCATAAGTGTTGGTTGCGGGGGCCGGATTTGAACCGACGACCTTCGGGTTATGAGCCCGACGAGCTACCAGGCTGCTCCACCCCGCGTCACCGTACTACTTTACTTCATTAAATTTTGATTGGTTGCGGGGGCCGGATTTGAACCGACGACCTTCGGGTTATGAGCCCGACGAGCTACCAGGCTGCTCCACCCCGCGTCACCGTACTGCTTTACTTCATCAAATTTTAATTGGTTGCGGGGGCCGGATTTGAACCGACGACCTTCGGGTTATGAGCCCGACGAGCTACCAGGCTGCTCCACCCCGCGTCCGTGGATGCGCACTATACTCCGCTCGCGTTTTCATGCAACCTTTTTTTTACCCAGATCACGGATTTGGTATGATTTTGAGCAAAAACAAATCACTAAAGCCTGTTTTTTGTGCAAAATTTGCGTCAGGGAGAGGCTGCTCATTTCATTAAACGCGGCGGTTTGTTATCTTCGTTGCGCCTTATTTTTTAACCTGAAGAAGAGAACAATGAAAGGACGTTGGGTAAAGTACCTTCTTATGGGCACGGTTGTGGCAATGCTTGCCGCCTGCTCTTCCAAACCAACCGATCGCGGACAGCAATATAAAGACGGGAAATTTACCCAGCCTTTCTCTCTGGTGAACCAGCCAGATGCCGTTGGCGCGCCGATTAACGCCGGTGATTTTGCCGAGCAAATTAACCATATCCGTAATTCGTCACCGCGTCTGTATGGCAACCAGAGTAATGTTTATAACGCGGTGCAAGAGTGGCTGCGCGCAGGCGGTGATACCCGCAATATGCGCCAGTTCGGCATTGATGCCTGGCAGATGGAAGGTGCCGACAACTATGGTAACGTGCAGTTTACAGGCTATTACACGCCGGTAATTCAGGCGCGCCATACCCGCCAGGGCGAGTTCCAGTATCCTATTTACCGTATGCCGCCAAAACGTGGTCGTCTGCCGTCTCGTGCGGAGATCTACGCAGGAGCGCTGAGTGATAAATATATTCTCGCTTACAGTAACTCCCTGATGGATAACTTCATTATGGATGTGCAGGGTAGCGGGTATATCGACTTTGGTGATGGCAGTCCGCTTAACTTTTTCAGCTATGCAGGGAAAAACGGTCATGCCTATCGCAGCATTGGTAAGGTGTTGATCGACCGTGGCGAAGTGAAAAAAGAAGATATGTCGATGCAGGCGATTCGTCACTGGGGCGAAACACACAGTGAAGCTGAGGTTCGCGAGCTGCTGGAACAGAACCCGTCTTTCGTCTTCTTTAAACCGCAATCTTTTGCACCGGTGAAAGGGGCAAGTGCGGTGCCGCTGGTTGGCCGTGCTTCTGTTGCCTCCGATCGTTCAATTATTCCACCAGGTACTACCTTGCTGGCAGAAGTGCCGCTGCTGGATAATAACGGCAAATTTAACGGTCAGTACGAATTGCGTCTGATGGTGGCGCTGGATGTCGGTGGCGCAATCAAAGGCCAACACTTCGATATCTATCAAGGGATCGGGCCGGAAGCCGGACACCGCGCAGGTTGGTACAACCACTATGGACGTGTCTGGGTGCTGAAAACCGCCCCGGGCGCAGGTAACGTCTTTAGCGGCTGATGTGTTATTCTGTATACCGTTTTGACGGATACGACAGGGTGAGGGATAACCTCGCCCTTTTTATTCTGAGGTGCTATGTCTGTGGTAATTAGTGATGCATGGCGTCAGCGTTTTGGTGGCACAGCGCGTCTGTATGGTGAAAAAGCGTTGCAACTGTTTGCTGACGCGCATATTTGTGTGGTTGGTATTGGCGGTGTCGGTTCCTGGGCGGCGGAAGCGCTGGCGCGCACAGGGATTGGCGCAATCACGCTTATCGATATGGATGATGTGTGCGTCACCAATACCAATCGGCAAATTCATGCCCTGCGCGATAACGTTGGGCTGGCAAAAGCGGAAGTTATGGCGGAGCGTATTCGCCAGATTAACCCGGAGTGCCGTGTAACGGTGGTGGATGATTTCGTGACGCCGGATAACGTAGCGCAATATATGAATGCCGGTTATTCGTACGTGATTGATGCCATTGATAGCGTACGGCCCAAAGCGGCGCTGATTGCTTATTGTCGGCGCAATAAAATCCCGCTGGTCACGACTGGTGGCGCGGGTGGGCAGATTGACCCGACGCAGATTCAGGTTACCGATCTGGCGAAAACGATTCAGGACCCGCTGGCGGCGAAGTTGCGCGAGCGCCTGAAAAGCGATTTTGGCGTAGTGAAAAACAGCAAAGGTAAGCTCGGCGTGGATTGCGTGTTCTCTACCGAAGCGCTGGTGTACCCGCAGTCAGATGGCTCGGTCTGTGCAATGAAAGCTACGGCGGAAGGGCCAAAGCGGATGGATTGTGCATCTGGATTTGGTGCCGCGACGATGGTGACCGCCACCTTTGGTTTTGTTGCGGTTTCTCATGCGCTGAAGAAGATGATGGCGAAAGCGGCGCGTCAGGGGTAAACAATCAGGTCGGATGCGACGCGAACGTCTTATCCGACCTGGTACTGTGCTTAAACCTGCTTCTTCGCAGCGATAATCGCCTCGCTTAACGCATTCAACCCCTGGCTGCGTGAGGCGCTAAGTTGCGCACGCAATCCCAGCTCATCAAACAATGCCAGCGGCGACTGTGCCTGCAATTCGGCGGCGGTTTTGCCCTCAACGGCAGTCAACAACACCGCAAGCAGGCCGCGCACAATGCGTCCTTCGCTGTCGCCAAAGAAATGCATCTTGCCGTTTTCAGCCATGGTATATCCCAGCCAGACGCGGTTTTCGCATCCGGCAATCTCTTTAGCCTGTGCTTTTAATTCGTCTGGCAAAGCAGGAAGCTGTTTCCCCAGCATGATCAACTGGCGATATTTGTCTTCCCATTGCGTCAGTGGCGCGAAAGTATCGCGTAACGTCTCTATGGTAACGGTTGTGCCGAACGGATGTCCGGCGAATTGCGGGTTTGTCATTAATCCACCAATAATTCCAGCGCGCGGTCAACGGCATTCACCAGCGCATCCACATCACTCTTTGTATTATATGGCGCAAAAGAGGCGCGCAGTGTGCCGGTTACGCCTAATTCTGCCAGTAGCGGCTGAGCGCAATGCTGCCCGGCGCGCAGGGCAATACCGTACTCCGCCAGCAGCGTCACCATATCGCTGTGATGAACGCCAGCAAAATCAAAGGCCAGCAGGCTGGAATCCTGGCAGCGGAATGAACGAAAGCCTGGACGTTTCGCCAGCGCTTCTTCTGCAAGCGTTGCTAAGCTACGGCTCCAGCTTTCGGCCTGGTTGATATCGTAATCTGTCAGCCATTCCAGCGCCGCGCTTAATCCTATGACGCCAGCGACATTTGGCGTTCCTGCTTCCAGTTTCCACGGCGCAGATTGAGTCGTGAAGCCGTCAAAACTCACTTCGTGAACCATTTTGCCGCCGCCCAGCCAGGGCGACATCGCTTCCAGCAGTTCTGGTTTGCCATACAGCACGCCGATGCCTGTCGGGCCATACAGTTTGTGACCTGAAAAAGCATAGAAATCAATATCCAGTTGCTGAACATCCGCGGGGAAATGCACCGCCCCCTGAGCACCATCAACCATCACCACCATCCCGGCTGAATGAGCAAAAGTAATCGCTCTCGCCAGATCCGGGCAACCGCCAGTGACGTTCGACATCTGGCCCAACGCCAGAATCCGACTACGGGGAGTAATCAGTTCTGGCAACAAATCGACATCCGGCAGTCGCTGCGCATTAAGCGGCAATTTCACCACTTTGGCCCCCGTTTGTTGGGCGACCATCAGCCAGGGGACGAGGTTGGCGTGGTGTTCTGCCACACTGACAATAATTACATCGCCCGGTTGCAGACGCGGACGGGCATAGCATTGCGCCACCATGTTGATGGATTCAGTGGTGCCGCGCGTCCAGACGATAGTTTTATCATCCGGTGCATTCAGTAATTGTGCCACTTTTTCCCGCGCAGCTTCGTAACGCGCGGTCAGGCGTTGGGCTTCGGCAAACTGGCTGCGATGGACGTTTCCGGCGCTCAGGCTATAAAACTGTCGGGTGGCTTCAACCACGGCTTCAGGTTTAAGCGCGGTCGCGGCGCTGTCGAGATAGACGCCCGCATCCTGTAGCGCGGGAAACTGGGCGCGAAACTGCGCGGGATTAAAAACGTTCATGGTACTCCTCGGCTTGATGCACCGATCGTGACGCAAAATTCACTTTGATACAAGGAGAGTGCTAACCATCAGAATTATCTGGATATCCTGGCGAAGCCGCGTCAGTAACATATGCTGAATAGTGTTAGGCGTTAATTTTAGCCTGTTAATCAATACTATTAAGATTTATTAATCGCTTTAAGGAGAAGATGATGAAAAAGACTGCCGCAATTATTTCTGCCTGTATGCTGACTTTTGCCCTGAGCGCCTGTTCCGGTTCGAACTATGTGATGCACACCAATGACGGACGTACCATCGTCTCTGACGGCAAACCACAGACTGATAACGATACCGGTATGATTTCGTATAAAGACGCTAATGGCAACAAACAGCAGATCAACCGTACTGACGTGAAAGAGATGGTCGAACTGGATCAGTAATTCGCGATCGCAAGGTAAAAAAAAGCACCGCAATTAGGCGGTGCTACATTAATCACTATGGACAGACAGGGTAAATGTACAGGAAGTGAAAAAAGGTAGCTTTGCTACCATGGTCTGAATCGCAGACCAATTGCAAACACAACAACACAACATCACAACCGTAAGCCAAAAGTTCACCAGAACACGCATTCCGATAAAACTTTTCGTTCCGGCTCAGGAAGTGCCGCCACTATAGGTATTTGCTGGTAGAAGCTCAACGGACAATTTATAATGGCTCAGATTAAAAAAACTAATAGGTTACACAGTGTGATCTAATTGTTAAATTCATTTAACATCAAAGTTTAAAAGCCATGTCTAAACGATTACCACCGCTAAATGCCTTACGAGTTTTTGATGCCGCAGCACGCCATTTAAGTTTCACTCGCGCAGCAGAAGAGCTTTTTGTGACCCAGGCCGCAGTAAGTCATCAAATCAAGTCTCTTGAGGATTTTTTGGGGCTAAAACTGTTCCGCCGCCGTAATCGTTCACTCCTGCTGACCGAGGAAGGGCAAAGCTATTTCCTCGATATCAAAGAGATATTTTCGCAATTAACCGAAGCGACGCGTAAACTCCAGGCCCGTAGCGCTAAGGGGGCGTTGACGGTCAGTTTACTCCCCAGTTTCGCCATTCATTGGTTGGTTCCGCGACTTTCCAGCTTTAATTCAGCTTATCCGGGAATTGACGTTCGAATCCAGGCGGTTGATCGTCAGGAAGATAAGCTGGCGGATGATGTTGATGTGGCGATATTTTATGGTCGGGGCAACTGGCCGGGGCTACGGGTGGAAAAACTGTACGCCGAATATTTATTGCCGGTGTGCTCGCCGCTACTGCTGACTGGCGAAAAACCCTTGAAGACCCCGGAAGATCTGGCTAAACATACGTTATTACATGATGCGTCACGCCGTGACTGGCAGACATATACCCGACAGTTGGGGTTAAATCATATCAACGTTCAGCAAGGGCCAATTTTTAGCCATAGCGCCATGGTGCTGCAAGCGGCTATTCACGGGCAGGGAGTGGCGCTGGCAAATAACGTGATGGCGCAATCTGAAATCGAGGCCGGACGTCTTGTTTGCCCGTTTAATGATGTTCTGGTCAGTAAAAACGCTTTTTATCTGGTTTGTCATGACAGCCAGGCAGAACTGGGTAAAATAGCCGCCTTTCGTCAATGGATCCTGGCGAAAGCCGCTGCTGAACAAGAAAAATTCCGCTTTCGTTATGAACAATAATTTACGTAGGGTACGACCATGACCAGCCGTTTTATGCTGATTTTCGCCGCCATTAGCGGCTTCATTTTTGTGGCTCTGGGCGCTTTTGGCGCGCATGTGTTAAGTAAAACCATGGGGGCCGTTGAGATGGGCTGGATCCAGACCGGTCTCGAATACCAGGCGTTCCACACGCTGGCGATCTTAGGTCTGGCGGTGGCAATGCAGCGTCGCATCAGTATCTGGTTTTACTGGAGTAGCGTTTTCCTCGCGTTAGGCACGGTGCTGTTCAGCGGCAGCCTTTATTGCCTGGCGCTGTCCCATCTGCGTTTGTGGGCGTTTGTCACACCGGTTGGCGGTGTGAGCTTCCTTGCGGGCTGGGCGTTAATGTTAGTTGGTGCTATCCGTTTAAAGCGCAAGGGCGTAAGTCATGAATAAGGTTGTATTGCTGTGCCGTCCGGGCTTTGAAAAAGAGTGCGCCGCAGAAATTACCGATAAAGCCGGCCAGCGGGAAATTTTCGGTTTTGCCCGCGTGAAAGAGAATGCGGGTTATGTCATTTATGAATGTTATCAACCTGATGATGGCGATAAGTTAATCCGTGAGCTGCCGTTCAGTTCATTAATTTTTGCCCGCCAGTGGTTTGTGGTGGGGGAACTCCTGCAGCATTTGCCGCCTGAAGATCGTATTACCCCCATTGTCGGTATGTTACAGGGCGTAGTAGAGAAGGGCGGTGAACTGCGTGTTGAAGTTGCCGATACCAACGAAAGCAAAGAGTTGCTGAAATTCTGCCGTAAATTCACCGTGCCGCTACGCGCTGCCTTGCGTGATGCGGGTGTGCTGGCGAACTATGAAACGCCGAAGCGTCCGGTTGTGCATGTATTCTTTATTGCACCAGGCTGTTGCTATACCGGTTACTCATACAGCAACAATAATTCGCCGTTCTATATGGGCATTCCGCGCCTGAAATTTCCGGCAGATGCGCCGAGTCGTTCCACGCTCAAACTGGAAGAGGCATTTCATGTGTTTATTCCCGCGGATGAGTGGGATGAACGCCTGGCGAACGGGATGTGGGCGGTGGATTTGGGCGCTTGCCCAGGCGGCTGGACCTACCAACTGGTGAAGCGCAACATGTGGGTTTATTCCGTCGACAACGGCCCGATGGCGCAAAGTCTGATGGATACCGGGCAGGTAACGTGGCTGCGGGAAGACGGTTTCAAATTCCGTCCGACACGCAGCAATATCTCCTGGATGGTATGCGATATGGTTGAAAAACCGGCGAAAGTTGCGGCATTGATGGCGCAGTGGCTGGTTAATGGCTGGTGCCGTGAAACCATTTTCAACCTCAAACTGCCGATGAAAAAACGCTACGAAGAAGTGTCACACAATCTGGCGTATATTCAGGCACAGCTTGATGAACATGGCATAAATGCTCAGATCCAGGCGCGGCAGTTGTATCACGATCGCGAAGAAGTGACGGTGCACGTCCGCCGTATCTGGGCTGCGGTGGGTGGTCGTCGCGACGAGCGATAACAGGCAAGGCCGGGGCGTCGTCTCCGGCCTGCTACCCTTTCCGTCAGGCTGTTACCAAAGAAGCCGCAACCTGGCGCTCATCAGAAATAATGTGCGTGACCTCATCCAGATGCCCGATGCGGGCTTCCCCTGAACGATTAAATTTACTTTTATCAATCAATAACAACGATTGCGCGGCGCGTTTTAATAGCATTGATTTGTAATCAGCGTTGATGGCATTGGAGTCCCACAGTGCGCCGCTGCTATCGATCCCTTCACAAGAAAAAATAAACAGATCGATTTCCAGCGATTTAAGCTGGGAAATCAGCGAGGGATTGACGTAACAACCATATTTGCGCTCAAGTGTGCCGCCGGAACTGATCAGTTGAATGCGTTCGCGTTTACCGAGTTCATGGCAAATCGGATGGCTATTGGTGAAGACCTGGATGTTGATGTCAGGCAACTGGCGTGCCAGATACCAGCAGGTTGAACTGGCGTCTAATGCTATTACCATCCCTTCTTCAATCCACGCGAGCGCCTCGCGCGCGATATCTGCTTTATGCGCATAATGGCTTTTCAACCGGATGTGAAAGGGATCGCCACTGTCTTGATTTTGACGGTGGATATATTTAGCGCGTCCATGATTGCGCAGAATTTTACCCTGCGTCTGTAATTCATTGAGATCGCGACGAATGGTTTCTTTACTGACCTTTAGCTGTTCAGAGAGAGCTTCCGTGGTCAGGCTGGTATGGTTCAGCAGCAGGTCGACTATCGCTTGCTGGCGTGCCGCTTTCATATTTTTCACCCCATCATTCGATAACCGCCCGCGTCATGCGGGCGTACCGGTATGAGATTACGGTGTTACCCCTTTTTTTAAAAGAATATTCCCGTACTTCGCTCGTTCGCCTGTGATAACGATCGCAAAGGCTTTTTGCGCCCGTTCATAAAACGCAAAACGATTGATGCGGATGATGTCAGGACAGGGGGCTTGTAGTGAAAGCGCATTACGATAACGTCGTTCTACTTCAGGATCGAGAGTGTCACCTTCTACCGCCGCCATCATCACCAGCGGTGGTGCATAGCTGTCCAGCTCAAATAACGGGATAATCGCCTGGAGCAAGTCGCTCACCAACAGGCCATCAGCGCGGATCACCTGCGGTCCCATCGAATGGGCGGGAAAGTGAGCATCGGAAAAAATAATTTCATCTCCATGCCCCATCTCTGCCAGCACTTTCAATAGTTCGGGAGAAATTAACGGCGAAATTGTTTTCAGCATTTCACACCTCCTCTATAAATTCAGGTTCAGTTTGCGGGTAGAAATAACGGTACTGATAATGAATCTGCGCGCGGGCTTCTTCCGGGCTGTTAAATTCCCCTACGCCATACCAACCGAACAGCGCAGCTCCTGCGACGGTCGTTTCGGCGTCGTCGAGAACTTTTACCGGAATATCAAGCATATTGGCTTTAATCTGATTCCACAATGTGTTGCGACTTCCTCCGCCGACTAACAATAATTCAGAGGCTTTAAAGTGCCCGATTTTTTCCAGCATCTGTAGATTGCGCTGTAATTGCGCAGTTAACCCTTCCAGCGCCGCGCGATAGAAATGCCCCCGCGTGGTATTAAGCGTCACTCCTTGCCAGCCAGCGTTCTGACACGACAATAAATCACACTGCATTTTCACACCATCCGCGCCAGGTGCGATCAGACGAGCTTCTTCAATCAACATTTGCCAGGGAGTTTCAGCCGTCCAGAACAGTTTTCTCACCCATTCCAGCACGCCGGATGCCAGCCATTGCATACCTGGGTTATACAACCCTGCCTGGCTATCCAGTTCGCAGGTAGAACCGGCGTACTGACTTAACAGCGAAGTATCAACCTGGGCGCTGCGGACCATTAAAATTTCCCATGTACCGGAAGAGAGCACGGGTTCATTTTGTTCGGCACCAGCGCCAAAAAGGGCGAACTGGGTATCGTGACCTGCGGAAATCACCGGTATGCCAACGGGTAAGCCGAGCATTGCTGCGGCGCTGTTCTGTAGCGTACCAATCTGTTCACCCGCTTCCACCAGACGAGGGAAGAGTCGGCGTGGAATACCGGTGGCGTGTAAAATTTGCGGACTGAAAACGCGTTGCTGGATATCCAGCATCTGGCTGGTTCCGGCCATCGTGATATCAGTAGTGAATTCGCCGGTTAAACGGTGGTTAATCAGCGACGAAATAAAGAGCCAGGCGTGCGCGCGTTCCAGCAGTTGTGGATGATTTTCTTTCAACCACACCAACTTATATAACGTATTGAAACTAAAGGCTCCGACTCCAGAAATAGCCTGTAACTGCTGTGCGGAGATCAACCGTTCAATATTGTCCATTACCGCTGCTGTTCGCGGACATTTCCAGCTAATGATCGGATAGAGCAGATTGCCTTGCTTATCTACCAGAGCGCCATCCACACCAAAGGTGGTGACGGCGATACCGCGGATGTGGCAATCAGTCAGTTCACTATTGATTTGCCGACAGCAATCAGCAAAGCGTTGCAAAATGGCGTCTAAAGACCACTGGTGCCAGGTGTTGTTTTCCATCGCGATATCGCTGGCATTAGGCGTTGAGGCGCGGGCAACAATTTTTCCCTGCCGATTAACCGCGATGGCCCTGACATTGGTCGCGCCACAGTCGAGTACCAGGATAACTTCTTGTTTCATAATCGCTCCTGCAATATAGCCGGATAACATTGCTTATCCGGCTAACCACTCTTGCTTGTTCAGGCCCGGTAGCCGGAGCGACCGGGCATCACATCAGGGAGTAATGTATTAACGCTTGTACAACGGGCCGTAGTTCTGGCAAGCGCGGTAATCCTGGCCTTCAATATCCATGCCGTGCGCGGCCCAGGCAGAAGGACGATACACTTTGGTCTCTTCAACGTTGTGCATACATACCGGGATACGCAGCATGGAGGCAAGAGTGATAAAGTCTGCGCCAACGTGGCCGATGGTCAGAACTCCGTGGTTAGCGCCCCAGTTCGCCATTACCGAGTACACATCCGTAAACGGCCCTTTACCGGTGAGGCGCGGTGCAAACCAGGTGGTTGGCCAGGTTGAGTTGGTGCGTTTGTTGAGGATGTCATGCACATCCTTCGGCAATTCCACGCTCCAGCCTTCCGCGATTTGCAGTACCGGTCCCAGGCCTTTGATGATGTTGACACGAGTCATTGTGAACGGGACGCCGCCTTCGGTAAGGAAGCGGGAAGAGTAACCGCCGCCACGGAAGTATTCGTGGATCGCCGGGCACCATTCGGTAGCGGCGAGGCAAGCGTCAGCCTCTTGCTGAGAGATTTCCCAGTGCGGCTTCATCGTCGGGTTACCTTCGCTGTCGCGTTGTTTACAGGAACCGTCCAGCGCAGCAGAACCGGAGTTGATCAAATGGATGATGCCGTGTTCTGCCAGTCCATCGAGTTTATGCCCCGTTACACGCTCAATTGCTTCTGGTGACCAGTAGGTACGCACATCGGCAAATACCTGAGCGGTGCCGGTGAGTTGGTGACCCATTAGCATTGCCACGCCGTTAAGACTGTCGTTTTCTGTCGCCACGACAAAGGGTTCGCGCACGCCATTCCAGTCAAATGAACTGTTGAGGATCGCTTCGGCGGTGTCACCATTGGGATATTGATCGGTCCAGTGGCGTTGTCCCTGGAAGCCCGCAGCGATGGCGTTGTAGCCAAGTGATTCTTCCACGCGACCAATATCGGCCAGTTTGCTGTTGCCTTGCATCATGTCGCGGATACACATTGCCATCAGTAAACTTTCGCGCAGAACTGCGCGGCTTTGCTCGGCATTGCGTTGATACTGTTTGTTATTTTCATCTTCGCCATAGCGGAAGTTTTTATCAGCCCAGGCCAGCGCCATTTCCAGTTCGGCTTCGTCGTAAATCTTCTGATCGATACGGCGACGCAGTTCGGTCATATCCACCGCCTGGACTTTCATTCCCAGCCAGGATTCAAAGAAGTTGTGATCAACAATAGAACCGGCGATACCCATCGAAACGCCGCCCAGCGACAGATAGCTTTTACCTTTCATGCTGGCGACGGCCAAACCGGCGCGGGCAAAGCGCAGCAGTTTTTCTTCAACATCAGCAGGAATCGATGTGTCATCGGCATCCTGAACGTCATGACCGTAAATGGAGAATGCCGGGATGCCTTTCTGGCTGTGAGCTGCCAGAGCCGCTGCCAGGTAAACAGCGCCGGGGCGTTCAGTGCCGTTAAAGCCCCAAATGGCTTTCGGGCGGGTTGGATCCATGTCGATGGTTTCACTGCCATAGCACCAGCAAGGCGTTACCGTAATGGTGAGGCCTACATTCTGACTGCTGAATTTTTCTTCGCAAGCAGCGGCTTCAGCCATACCCGCGATACAGGTATCGGAAATGACACACTCGACGGCAGCTCCGCAGGCATGGCGCAGTTTCTCGGTCAGCAGTGCGGCCGTAGCTTTCGCCATATTCATTGTTTGTTCTTCAAGCGACTCACGAACACCCATGCGACGACCGTCAATAACCGGGCGGATACCAATTTTCGGTAAGCTGATTTTTTTCATTACAGATTCCTCACTTTATTCGGAAAATATGTTCAGTTAGTTGCCGTTTGAGAACGGAAACGGGCAAAGATAAAGATGACCGCGAAGCAGAGTGCGGGGATCAGTTCAGCAGTGGGGATGTTGCCCGCCGCGTCACTGACAAAACCCATGACCGGAGTGACAATACCGCCGCCAATAATGGTCATAACGATGAAGGACGAACCGTATTTGGTGTCCTGGCCGAGATTTTTAATGCCCAGCGAGAAGATTGTTGGGTACTGAATCGACATAAAGGCGCTGCATAAAGTCAGGGCTATTAAGCCCACATGACCGCCAGCGAAGGCTGAGATCAGGCACAGTGCCATAGCAATTAATGCGTAGGCTGCCAGGACTTTGTGTGGTGCGAAGCGACTGATGAGCCAGGTACCGGTGAAACGACCAATAAAGAAGCACACCATGGTTCCGGTTAAATAGTTAGCGGCAAAGCCTGCTGTCATACCTGGAATTTCTTCTACAGCGTAGCGAATTAAATAGCTCCAGCAGGCCGTTTGTGCGCCAACGTAGCAGAATTGCGCTAATACTGCCCAGCGCCAGTGGCGAATACGCGCCAGGCGAGAAAGCGATGCGGAGAACGATCCTTGTTTGGCGTCACTGTGATTATCACTCTGCAATGCCGGGAATTTCGTCAGCATGATCAGCAGGGCGACCAGTAACACGATAGCCACGATGATCATATAAGGTGTCTGTACCGATAATACCAGGCTGTGTTTATACGCACTCAATTGCTCTGGAGACATTTTATCGAGAACGTCTTGCGATTGATGTGGCACGTTAGACAAAATAAGACTTTGCCCAAAGACAACCGCGATAATTGCGCCAAATGAGTTAAATGTTTGCGCAAGATTTAAGCGGAAGTGACCACTGCTTTCCGGCCCTAATACCGTAACAAAAGGGTTTGCGGCAGTTTCCAGACAACCTAATCCGGCTGCAATAATAAATAGGCCAACTAAAAACAAGGTGTAGTTCATTATTTCTGCGGCGGGCCAGAATAATGCAGCGCCGAAGGCATATAAAAACAATCCGGTAATAATCCCTGCTTTATAACTGAGTTTTTTCATCAATATCCCGGCAGGGATTGGGATAATGAAATAACCAAAGTAAAAGGCTGATTGGATCAGGCCAGCCTGGAAATTTGTCAGCGTAAAAGCCTGCTGGAATTGAGGCAATAAAATGTCGTTAAGGTTATTGGCTACCGCCCAAAGAAAAAACAGTGAGCACAGCAGTGCAAATGGAATAATGTAACTTCTGCTTTGCCCTGCATCTTTATCTACCGCACGGTAACTCTGCGTTTGTATTGATGTGTTTCCCATAGCATCCTCTTAGGTTCAGAAGCTTAAGCACGTAATCGGTTATGTTTTCAAAAGTGCAAAACCAGCGAGTTCGGGCTTCATATCAGTGAATATTTGCCTGTCTGAAATGAACTCATGGATTCATTTTCAAATAAAAAACGCTCTGTAATATGACGGCGGTCACACTTATTAGCCGGAAGGTGACTTTATGTGACTACCATCACTTTAATAATCGAAATTTCATGCCCGTTTCAGAAAATAAATCATAAAAAACACAAACCAGATGACCGTATTAATTGTTTGTGCCGAAAACGGGCATTCCTGGCAGGGAAGAGTAGAAAAATGACCGTTTTGATAAATATTTTTAAGAGCGGTCATTTTTAATGGGGTTATAAAAAGAGAAATTGCAGTTATTTACTGTGATTAGTTGAACCAGGTCACAAAATATAAGCTTGTGAATTTCTTTCTGGTTAATCAGGAAGAATATGGTGAGTAATTAAACGGCTAATTCAATAGTGTGAAAGGAACAACATTATTGCCCTGTTTTGAATCAGAGAGAGGTAGCTAATGGAACGAAATAAACTTGCTCGTCAGATTATTGACACTTGCCTGGAAATGACTCGCCTGGGGCTGAACCAGGGGACAGCGGGTAACGTCAGTGTACGTTATCAGGATGGGATGCTGATTACGCCTACAGGTATTCCATATGAAAAACTGACGGAGTCGCATATTGTCTTTATTGATGGCAACGGCAAACATGAGGAAGGAAAACTCCCCTCAAGCGAGTGGCGTTTCCATATGGCGGCCTATCAAAGCAGACCGGATGCCAACGCGGTTGTTCACAATCATGCCGTTCATTGTACGGCAGTTTCCATTCTTAACCGACCGATCCCCGCTATTCACTACATGATTGCGGCGGCTGGCGGTAATTCTATTCCTTGCGCGCCTTATGCGACCTTTGGAACACGCGAACTTTCTGAACATGTTGCGCTGGCTCTCAAAAATCGTAAGGCAACTTTGTTACAACATCATGGGCTTATCGCTTGTGAGGCGAATCTGGAGAAAGCGTTATGGCTGGCGCATGAAGTTGAAGTGCTGGCACAACTTTACCTGACGACCCTGGCGATTACGGACCCGGTGCCAGTGCTGAGCGATGAAGAGATTGCCGTAGTGCTGGAGAAATTCAAAACCTACGGGTTACGGATTGAAGAGTAATTTCGTAAAGCAACAAGGAGAAGGATGATGGCTAACAGAATGATTCTGAACGAAACGGCATGGTTTGGTCGGGGTGCTGTTGGGGCTTTAACCGATGAGGTGAAACGCCGTGGTTATCAGAAGGCGCTGATCGTCACCGATAAAACGCTGGTGCAATGCGGCGTGGTGGCAAAAGTGACCGATAAGATGGATGCTGCAGGGCTGGCATGGGCGATTTACGACGGCGTAGTGCCCAACCCAACAATTACTGTCGTCAAAGAAGGGCTCGGTGTATTCCAGAATAGCGGCGCGGATTACCTGATCGCTATTGGTGGCGGTTCTCCACAGGATACGTGTAAAGCGATTGGCATTATCAGCAACAACCCGGAGTTTGCCGATGTGCGTAGCCTGGAAGGACTTTCCCCGACCAATAAACCTAGTGTACCGATTCTGGCAATCCCCACCACAGCAGGCACTGCGGCAGAAGTGACCATTAACTACGTGATCACTGACGAAGAAAAACGGCGCAAGTTTGTTTGCGTTGATCCGCATGATATCCCGCAGGTGGCGTTTATTGACGCTGACATGATGGATGGTATGCCTCCAGCGCTGAAAGCTGCGACGGGTGTCGATGCGCTCACTCATGCTATTGAGGGGTATATTACCCGTGGCGCGTGGGCGCTAACCGATGCACTGCACATTAAAGCGATTGAAATCATTGCTGGGGCGCTGCGAGGATCGGTTGCTGGTGATAAGGATGCCGGAGAAGAAATGGCGCTCGGGCAGTATGTTGCGGGTATGGGCTTCTCGAATGTTGGGTTAGGGTTGGTGCATGGTATGGCGCATCCACTGGGCGCGTTTTACAACACGCCACACGGTGTTGCGAACGCCATCCTGTTACCGCATGTCATGCGCTATAACGCTGACTTTACCGGTGAGAAGTACCGCGATATCGCGCGCGTTATGGGCGTGAAAGTGGAAGGTATGAGCCTGGAAGAGGCGCGTAATGCCGCTGTTGAAGCGGTGTTTGCTCTCAACCGTGATGTCGGTATTCCGCCACATTTACGTGATGTTGGTGTACGCAAGGAAGACATTCCGGCACTGGCGCAGGCGGCACTGGATGATGTTTGTACCGGTGGCAACCCGCGTGAAGCAACGCTTGAGGATATTGTAGAGCTTTACCATACCGCCTGGTAAATGCGCTGATGTGATAATGCCGGATGCGACGCTAGCCGTGTCTTATCCGGCATATAAGTGCATTAAATTCAATGTGTTGATAATCGTTTGCATCCGGCACGCCGTTACCGTACCAACCGCAATTGCTGTAAATTGCCGTCGATATGCAAATCGGTTTGTAAGCGGGCAATATCGCGGCACAGAAACGCCATCTCTTTATGGGTTTCTAATTTTTTGCGCCACTTTTCGGCAACCGCATCCAGATTCTCATATATCCCTTCCAGACTCTGAAACTCGACCAGTAGCTGTGTGGCGCTTTTTGGTCCGATCCCCGCAACACCCGGTACCTTTGAACTGCTGATCCCCGCAAGCCCCCAGTAATCGGGCAACTGCTGCGGTTGAACGCCAAATTCTTTATCGATAAATGGCGCATCCAGCCAACGTTTCTGGAAGTAATCACGAATACGTAATGTCGGTGAAAGTAACTGACAGTAGCCTTTATCTGTCGAAACAATCGTTGCCTGATGCCCGGCCTGTGTCACTTTGACCGCCAGCGTGGCGGCTAAGTCATCGGCTTCGTTGCCGCTGGCGGACCAGCACGGGACGCCGCGTTGCTCAAAGGCGGCGCGTAATGCAGGTATCTCGTTGTGCAACTCTTCCGGCATTGGTGGTCGACCCGCTTTGTAATCTGGTAAACGCTGATGACGCCAGCCGCTACTGCGGTTTTCATCATCAAAAACGGCGACCGCGTGGGTTGGCTGGCTGTGCATAATGAGCTGATCGAGCGCGTGCTGGCAGGTTTCGACACAGGGCGAACCCTGAACGGCATGAATGCGACGAATAAGATTCAGTGCATCGACAATAAGCAAATGAACAGCCACGATAACCCCCTTAAAGATCAGGCGATAAGGGTAACATTCGATGCCAGAACAGGCTATGGCTGGATGAGAAAACGGGAAGAGGCCTCGCAAAACGAGGCCTCCGGGAGAGATTAATCGCAGGCAACGATCTTCATTGCCAGGCCACCGCGAGAGGTTTCGCGGTACTTGGCGTTCATATCTTTACCTGTTTCGTACATGGTCTCGATAACTTTATCGAGGCAGACGCGCGGCTCGCTGGTACGGCGCAGCGCCATACGTGCAGCATTTACCGCTTTCACTGCCGCAATGGCGTTACGCTCGATGCATGGCACCTGGACCTGTCCAGCAACCGGGTCACACGTCAGACCGAGGTTGTGCTCCATGGCGATTTCCGCCGCGATGCACACCTGCGCCGGGCTTGCGCCTAACAGTTCTGCCAGACCAGCCGCCGCCATTGAGCACGCCACGCCAACTTCACCCTGGCAACCCACTTCGGCACCAGAAATCGACGCGTTCATCTTATAAAGAGAACCAATGGCGCTGGCTACCAGCAGGTAACGAGCCAGTGAGTTAGCGTTCACTTCGCGGATAAACTTATCGTAGTACGCCAGCACAGCTGGGATAATCCCGCACGCACCGTTAGTCGGCGCAGTCACCACGCGACCGCCAGCAGCGTTCTCTTCGTTCACTGCCAGTGCAAACATGTTGATCCAGTCAACAACCGCCATCGGGTCAGTGGTGGTTTTATCCTGGCTGACCAGCATCCGGCGTAGTGCCGCAGCACGGCGTGGAACGCGCAGTTTGCCAGGTAACACGCCTTCGGTAGAAATACCGCGCTCAATACCGCCACGCATGACTTCCCAGACGTTCGCCAGGTGCTGTTCCAGCTCTTCTTTGCTGTGCAGCGCCAGCTCGTTTTTCATCATCAGGCCAGAGAGTGACAGCCCGGTTTCCTGACAATGTTTTTGCAGATCGGCTGCTGAACTGTACGGATAAGGAACTTCAACCGGTGCGCTATCCTGCTGACCAAAATGTTCTTCATCAACAATAAAGCCACCGCCGATAGAGTAATAAGTCTGGCTGTAAACGACTTTATCGCCCGCCAGCGCGGTAATGCGCATACCGTTTTCATGCAGAGAAAGGTTGTCGGCATGGAAGTTCATGCACTGATCAACCGGGAACTCCACTTCATGCTGACCGTTTGCCAGCATCAGGCGACCATGAGTATTCACATCCTGAATAAAACCAGGGATGGAATCGATATCCACGGTATCCGGCAGGTTACCCGCCAGACCCATAATTATGGCGATATCAGTGTGGTGGCCTTTACCGGTCAGAGAGAGCGAGCCGTACACGTCAACCACCACGCGGGTCACGTCTTTAAGCAGGTCACGGGCAATCAGATCGTCGGTAAATTGTTTACCCGCTTTCATTGGTCCAACGGTATGAGAACTGGAAGGGCCAATGCCGATTTTGAAAATATCGAATACGCTAATCATAGGAAATACATCGCGTTAAAACGGAGGAAGCGCCGCCCGAAAGCGGCGCGAAAGGACTTAGCTGAACAGAGAGTAGAAGATTGCGGAGATTGCAATCAGACCCATCACGACAACGAATACGTTGCTGATGTGACCGCTGTACTTACGCATTGCCGGTACTTTCTGAATTGCGTACATCGGCATCAGGAACAGGATCATCGCGATGATTGGGCCGCCCAGGGTTTCAATCATACCCAGGATGCTCGGGTTCAGGGTGGCAACAATCCAGGTCGTTACCAGCATGAACAGCGCAGTGATACGGTTCAGCTTGTTGATTTCGATAGACTTACCTTTACCACGCAGAGATTTAATCACCATACCGTTGAAGCCTTCACGTGCGCCCAGGTAGTGGCCGAGGAAGGATTTGGTGATAGCGATAATCGCGATAATCGGAGCCATCCACGCGATGATCGGCGCGTTAAAGTGGTTAGCCAGGTAAGACAGAATCGAGATGTTCTGCTCTTTAGCCGCAGCCAGGTCTGCCGGAGTCAGGCTCAGTACGCAGCTGAAGACGAAGAACATTACGGTCAGCACCATCATGATGTGTGCGAATGCCAGGATCTTAGAGCATTTCTGTTCTGCCATATCGCCGTACTCTTCACGCTTCGCAACGGCGAAAGAAGAGATGATCGGAGAGTGGTTGAACGAGAACACCATTACCGGAATTGCCAGCCACAGGGTCATCCACAGACCGTTTCCGGTTGCAGATGCAGTGTCCAGAGACAGTGTTTCCAGTGCTGCGCCGTTCCACTGCGGGATCAGGTACAGAGCCAGCAGCATCAGTACGCCAACAAACGGGAATACCAGAATGCTCATCGCTTTAACGATCATCTGCTCACCGAAGCGAACGATGGTCATCATACCCACGATCAGGATCAGCGACAGAATCGCACGCGGCGGTGGTGTCATACCCAGCTGGTGAGACATGAAGCTTTCAACTGTATTGGTGATTGCCACGCTATAAACCAGCAGGATCGGGTAGATAGCGAAGAAGTAGAGCAGGGTAATCAGTTTACCTGCGCCAATACCAAAGTGTTCTTCTACAACCTCGGTGATGTCTTCGCCTGGGTTTTTACCAGACAGTACGAAGCGAGTCAGGCCGCGGTGAGCAAAAAATGTCATCGGGAACGCAAGGATAGCCATGATGATCAGCGGGATCATACCGCCAACACCGGCGTTGATTGGCAGGAACAGCACGCCCGCGCCGATTGCCGTGCCGTAAAGGCCCAGCATCCACATGGTGTCTGTCTTGCGCCAGGCACTACGAGAGTCTTTCGACGCAATCGTGCTGGTTTGAGTCGTTTCCATCTATTTCTCCTGGAGGAATGCAAATAATTCAGCTTTTAGCCAGTTCAGCCCGGGAAGGTGCCTGACCGTAAAAATGAAATCTGTCTATCGGCGATGGCTTAATCATTTACCGCCGTAATAATTTGAGGGCGGAAAGATACACACAAGTTATGTATCTATCAGTGATCTTGATCCCAAATACAATAATCTACTTGGAAGATAGATTATCCCAACGCTTTACTCTGTAAATCAAAAGTAAAAGAGAATTTAAGGGCAATATTTGCCCATTAAACGACATCTGACTTCTTCCGGGGCGCGCAATATATGTAGGTTGAACTGAAAAAATCAATACTTTTAGTTAATCATGGCGATAATTTCTTTTTCATAGCGATAAAATGTGGTTTATGAAAATAGGGAAACGTTTGCGTTACAACATAAATTGTATGACATATTAACTATAATGATATTTATCGCGTGAGGGTGGTAAGAAACATTCATATAACAAATGAAATAAATTGATGGGTATGTGACCAAAAACGAGAAAACCCGGCAACAAACGTCACCGGGGGAGGGAGATTACGTGCAGATTTCGTAGCAAGGGATGTAGGCTGAGCCTGGCAACTTCATACGATGCTGGGCAACAAAACCCTGTAGCAGGTCATCCATACGACGCATAATCTCTTTATCGCCGTTGATTTTATAAGGACCAAACTCTTCAATGGCGCGAATACCGACTTCTTTTACGTTACCCGCCACAATACCGGAGAACGCACGGCGCAGGTCGGCAGCCAGCACTTCAACGGGTTGATCCGGGTAAAGCTTCAGATTAGCCATATTCTCGTGAGACGGCTCAAACGGCATTTGCAAATCTGGCGCAATGCGCATTGACCAGTTAAAGCTGTAGGCATCGCCTGTGTCGCGGCGATTTTCTTTCACCAGCGGCATCGATTTTTTCATCTGACGAGCGACTTCAGCGGCGTCATCAATGATGATGCGGTAATGGCGGCGCGCGTTTTCACCCAGCGTATGCACGACAAACTCGTCCAGTACGCGGAAGTAGTCGGCGCTCTCTTTCGGGCCGGTGAGGATCAATGGTAAAACCTGATCTTTGTTGGCCGGGTTCATTAAAATTCCCAGCAAATACAGCAACTCTTCTGCCGTACCCACACCGCCAGGGAAGATAATGATACCGTGAGCGATACGGACAAACGCTTCCAGACGTTTTTCGATATCCGGCATGATGATCAATTCGTTGACCAGCGGGTTAGGCGGTTCAGCGGCGATAATCGACGGCTCTGTCATACCAATAAAACGACTGTCTTTGTAACGCTGCTGTGCGTGTCCGACCGCAGCACCTTTCATCGGCGCTTCCATCGCTCCCGGACCACAGCCGGTGCAGATATTCAGCTCACGCAGGCCCAGCTGATTCCCGACGCGACGGGCATACAAATACTCGTTTTCGTTAATTGAGTGCCCGCCCCAGCAGACCACCATATTTGGCGCTTCACCAACATGCAGCGCGCGAGCGTTACGCAAGATGGAAAAGACCAGGTTAGTGATGTGGACGGAGTTGTCGAGATTCAGGTTGGGAAAACGAACGGTGTTATGGATTTGCCCGTAAACGAAGAGAATGTCGCGCAGAACCGCGAACAAGTTGGCCTGCAAAGCGCGAATAATTCGCCCATCGACAAAAGCCTCTTCCGGGGGATTAATCAGTTCCAGCTTTACGCCGCGTTCACGGCGCAGGACGTTAATATCGAAATTTTCAAAACGAGACAGCAATTCTTTGCTGTTATCGGTCAAACTACCGGAGTTCAGTACGGCAAGTGAACAGTTGCGAAACAGTTGATAGAGGTCGCTGCTGGCGGTGCGTTTAAGCATATCCACTTCCAGCTGCGACAACATATCCATGGAGCCAAGCGGGCTAATATGTGTAATCAAGAAAAACTCCTTATGGGACGAATATCGTCATTCCCTTTGATTACAATAGCCCTGCCTGATGACCTTTCACAACCTTCTGCGTGAATCCAGCACGCAAAATTGAGAAAAAATTTATTGCCGAACCAGTCTTGTGGTCGATGGGACAAAATCGTTATTACTGCGCCACGGGTTAATGTCCAGACCGCCACGACGGGTATAACGTGCGTAAACGCTCAATTTTTCTGGCTGGCAGAAGCGTAACAGGTCATTAAAGATGCGTTCCACGCACTGTTCGTGGAACTCGTTGTGATGACGGAAAGAAACCAGGTAACGCAGCAGTTTTTCTCTGTCAATTTGGCGTCCACGATACTGAATTTGGATCGATCCCCAATCTGGTTGATGGGTGATCAGGCAGTTTGATTTCAGCAGGTGGCTGACGAGCGTCTCTTCTACTACTTTTTCGCCACTGGTGGCATTCTCCAGATAGTCAGTAGTGAATTCATAGTTATCGATAGTGATATCCTGGTCATCAATGCAAGTGCCATTGAAATGACCTATCGGTTGGCCTTCCAGTTCATCAAGACGATATAACGCCACGCTAACCTTACCCTGGGCGCAAGTGCTTAAGTCGCGCTCCAGCGTCTGGCGCACCTCATCCCAGTTATTAAAACGCGTCTGGTTAAAACTGTTGAGATAGAGCTTAAAACTCTTCGACTCAATCAGATTTACGCTGGTGTAATCAAGTTCAACGTGACCGACGGCGACCTGCGGCAAACCTTTCGCATTCAGCCAGGAAAGTTCATATAGCGTCCAGATATCCGTACCGTGAAAAGGCAGGTTATCCGCTTTCAGACCCAGCGGATCGCGATTCAGACTACGCGGAACGCCTTGCAGTAGGCTGGCGTCATAGGTATCCCGGTAATCGGTTGATTTTCCAAGAGTCAGGCCCGCAAGTGCCTGATGGTTTGCATAAGAAGACATGTTTCACCGTCATAAACCAGATAAACTAAACAACAAGTGTATCTGGTTTAAGTGAAGAGAGAAATTAGTGGACGATTTGACCGCACAAGCCCTGAAAGATTTTACTGCACGCTACTGCGATGCGTGGCATGAAGAGCATAAAAGCTGGCCGTTGAGTGAGGAACTGTACGGCGTTCCTTCACCGTGCATTATTTCAACCACCGAAGACGCCGTATACTGGCAACCCCAGCCGTTTACCGGGGAACAAAATGTAAACGCGGTTGAACGCGCTTTTGATATTGTGATACAACCCACAATTCATACCTTTTATACGACTCAGTTTGCCGGGGATATGCACGCGCAGTTTGGCGATATCAAACTGACATTGCTGCAAACCTGGAGTGAAGACGACTTCCGTCGGGTGCAGGAAAATCTGATTGGTCATCTGGTGACTCAGAAAAGGCTAAAACTGCCGCCCACGCTATTTATCGCGACGCTGGAAGAAGAGTTAGAGGTCATCTCGGTGTGTAATCTCTCCGGTGAAGTGTGCAAAGAGACGCTGGGAACACGCAAACGGACGCATTTAGCCTCAAATCTTGCGGAATTCCTTAATCAACTTAAGCCTCTTCTGTAATCCAAATACCCCATCTTGTTGTGAGAGATCTCTTACAGACTCTGTAGGAGATCGCCAGGAAATAAGCGAATACTTAAAAAGATAAGAATCGTTATTTTCATTTAAAATCAATATATTGCTTGTCAATTCTTAACTTTCATATGAAATTTTCCTTAAGGCATTGTCTGTAAGCGCCTTGTAAGACTTCGCGAAAAAGACGATTCTATCTTCGTCGACAGGGAGTCAGACAACGAAGTGAACATCAGGATGATGACACTTCTGAAGGACACACCAGGATGGTGTTTCAGGGAAAGGCTTCTGGATGAAGCGAAGAGGATGACGCAGGACGCGTTAAAGGACACCTCCAGGATGGAGAATGAGAACCGGTCAGGATGATTCGGTGGGTCAGGAAGGCCAGGGACACTTCAGGATGAAGTATCACATCGGGGTGGTGTGAGCAGGAAGCAATAGTTCAGGATGAACGATTGGCCGCAAGGCCAGAGGAAAAGTTGTCAAGGATGAGCAGGGAGCAACAAAAGTAGCTGGAATGCTGCGAAACGAACCGGGAGCACTGTGAATACAGTGCTCCCTTTTTTTATTCCTGCTATCCTTCGCGGCAGTTTTTCTTATTGAGGTTGCTTTATGACCACTCATGACCGCGTTCGTTTCCAGTTGCAGGCGCTTGAAGCGTTACTGCGTGAACATCAGCACTGGCGAAACGATGAACCCCAGCCGCATCAATTTAATAGTACCCAACCGTTCTTTATGGACACCATGGAACCACTGGAGTGGTTGCAGTGGGTGCTGATCCCGCGAATGCACGATTTGTTAGAAAACAACCAGCCGTTACCGGGCGCTTTTGCCGTTGCTCCCTATTATGAAATGGCGCTGGCGACGGACCACCCGCAACGCGCGCTTATTCTGGCTGAGCTGGAAAAACTGGATGCTCTTTTTGCGGATGATGCGAGCTAATGCTGGAAATACTCTATCAGGATGAATGGCTGGTTGCGGTAAATAAACCCTCCGGCTGGCTGGTTCACCGCAGCTGGCTGGATCGCGACGAGAAAGTAGTGGTCATGCAAACCGTGCGTGACCAGATAGGCCAGCATGTGTTTACTGCTCATCGTCTGGACCGACCCACTTCTGGTGTGTTGTTGATGGGATTATCCAGCGAGGCCGGACGGCTGCTGGCACAACAGTTTGAACAGCACCAAATCCAGAAACGTTATCATGCGATTGTGCGCGGCTGGTTGATGGAAGAAGCGCTGCTGGATTATCCACTGGTGGAAGAACTGGACAAAATCGCTGATAAATTTGCCCGCGAAGATAAAGGCCCGCAGCCAGCAGTGACGCATTATCGCGGTCTGGCGACCGTAGAAATGCCGGTAGCGACCGGACGTTACCCGACCACGCGCTACGGCCTGGTGGAACTGGAGCCGAAAACCGGACGTAAGCACCAGCTCCGTCGCCATCTTGCCCATTTGCGTCACCCGATTATTGGCGACAGCAAACATGGTGATTTACGCCAGAATCGCAGCGGTGCTGAACATTTTGGCCTTCAGCGGTTAATGCTGCATGCCAGTCAGTTGTCATTGACGCATCCTTTTACTGGCGAGCCACTGACTATTCACGCGGGCCTGGACGACACCTGGATGCAGGCGTTATCACAATTTGGCTGGCGGGGTCTGCTTCCTGAAAATGAAAGGGTTGAGTTCAGTGCGCCATCGGGTCAGGATGGAGAGATAAGTTCCTAATCCAGGGAGAAAACGGTATGGCGGAAATTGGTATTTTTGTCGGCACTATGTACGGAAATTCGCTGTTAGTGGCGGAAGAAGCGGAAGCAATTCTGACCGCGCAGGGCCACAAAGCAACGGTATTTGAAGATCCTGAATTAAGCGACTGGCTGCCCTATCAGGATAAGTATGTTCTGGTGGTTACGTCCACGACCGGGCAGGGCGACCTTCCTGATTGCATTGTGCCGCTCTTTCAGGGAATTAAAGATACCCTGGGCTTCCAGCCGAATCTGCGTTATGGCGTGATTGCGCTCGGCGACAGTAGTTATGTGAATTTCTGCAATGGCGGCAAACAGTTCGATGCCTTGTTGCAGGAACAGAGCGCTCAGCGGGTGGGAGAAATGCTGTTGATTGACGCCAGTGAGAACCCGGAACCGGAAACGGAATCAAATCCGTGGGTTGAACATTGGGGCACGCTGTTGTCCTGATACGTTCAGCGAGCGGTAAATGCCGTTTTAGCGGTGCTGAATCGAATCTTTTCAGGCAAATGCCAGTAAAAACTGCTTCATAGCGCGGATTTTTACTGGCGTTTGCCTGGAGTCAAGCGATCCATTTCATACTCTTCTTTATTTCTTCGTTTTAACCCTTCCTTTCTTGTTTTTGTTTTCATTTCCGTGAAGTGGATTCCACCGTCCAGGGCTAATGCCAAAATCGGGCCTCATTGAACGCATTAATGTTGTGTTGTTGCACGGTGAGCCGCTATGGCGCGCTTTTTATACTGCTATTGCCAGATATAAACACGCGCCGCATTCGGCGAACGACCTATAAAAACGGCAAAAAACACCCTACGTCACCTCTGATTTCCTGGCGATGTCGCAGTCCAGAGTGAGCGTGGCTAACGCGAATTTTCAGGAGTGCAACAATGAGTTCTTTAAGTCAGGCTGCGAGCAGTGTGGAAAAACGCACGAATGCTCGTTACTGGATAGTGGTGATGTTGTTTATCGTCACATCCTTCAACTACGGCGACCGCGCTACGCTCTCTATCGCCGGTTCGGAAATGGCCAAAGATATCGGCCTTGATCCTGTGGGAATGGGCTATGTGTTCTCTGCTTTCTCATGGGCTTATGTTATCGGGCAGATCCCTGGTGGTTGGTTGCTGGATCGTTTTGGTTCAAAACGCGTCTACTTCTGGTCGATCTTTATCTGGTCGATGTTTACCTTGCTGCAAGGCTTCGTCGATATCTTTAGTGGATTCGGCATTATCGTTGCCCTGTTTACGCTGCGCTTCCTGGTCGGGCTTGCTGAAGCGCCCTCTTTCCCCGGCAACAGTCGCATTGTTGCGGCCTGGTTTCCGGCGCAGGAAAGGGGAACGGCGGTGTCGATTTTTAACTCCGCTCAATACTTCGCAACGGTGATCTTCGCGCCGATTATGGGCTGGCTGACGCATGAAGTGGGCTGGTCACACGTCTTTTTCTTTATGGGCGGTCTGGGCATTGTCATCAGCTTTATCTGGTTGAAAGTCATCCACGAGCCAAATCAACATCCGGGCGTAAATCAGAAAGAGCTGGAGTATATCGCCGCGGGTGGCGCGCTGATCAATATGGATCAGCAAAACACTAAAGTTAAAGTGCCGTTCAGCGTGAAGTGGGGGCAGATCAAACAGCTGCTCGGGTCACGGATGATGATCGGCGTTTATATCGGTCAGTACTGTATCAACGCCCTGACTTACTTTTTCATTACCTGGTTCCCGGTTTATCTGGTGCAGGCGCGCGGGATGTCGATTCTGAAAGCGGGCTTTGTGGCTTCCGTTCCGGCGGTTTGCGGTTTTATCGGCGGTGTGCTGGGTGGGATTATTTCCGACTGGCTGATGCGCCGCACGGGATCGCTGAACATTGCGCGTAAAACACCGATCGTAATGGGCATGTTGCTGTCGATGGTGATGGTGTTCTGCAACTACGTCAACGTTGAGTGGATGATCATCGGCTTTATGGCGCTGGCCTTCTTCGGTAAGGGGATCGGGGCGCTGGGTTGGGCTGTAATGGCTGATACTGCGCCAAAAGAGATCAGCGGTCTTTCCGGTGGCCTGTTCAACATGTTTGGTAACATTTCTGGCATCGTCACGCCAATCGCAATTGGTTATATCGTTGGCACGACTGGCTCCTTTAATGGGGCGCTGATTTATGTTGGTGTTCATGCCTTAATCGCGGTACTGAGCTACCTGGTGCTGGTGGGCGATATCAAGCGTATCGAGCTGAAACCTGTCGCGGGGCAATAAGATGACGACACAATCCAGTCCTGTTATTACTGATATGAAAGTCATTCCGGTCGCCGGACATGACAGCATGTTGCTTAATATTGGTGGTGCACATAACGCATATTTCACCCGCAATATTGTGGTACTCACCGATAACGCCGGGCATACCGGCATTGGTGAAGCGCCGGGCGGAGAGGTGATTTATCAGACACTGGTCGAGGCTATTCCGATGGTGCTGGGCCAGGAAGTTGCGCGCCTGAATAAAGTGGTTCAGCAGGTGCATAAAGGTAATCAGGCAGCCGATTTTGATACCTTCGGCAAAGGTGCCTGGACTTTTGAATTGCGCGTTAATGCCGTGGCGGCGCTGGAAGCCGCCTTGCTTGACCTGCTAGGTCAGGCGCTGAATGTTCCGGTCTGCGAACTGTTAGGGCCAGGCAAGCAACGCGATGCTATTACCGTCCTCGGTTATCTGTTTTATATCGGTGATCGGACCAAAACCGATCTTCCTTATCTGGAAAATACTCCGGGCAACCATGAGTGGTATCAATTGCGGCATCAGAAAGCGATGAACAGCGAAGCCGTTGTGCGTCTGGCGGAAGCTTCACAGGATCGCTATGGCTTTAAAGATTTCAAACTTAAGGGCGGAGTGTTACCTGGCGAGCAAGAAATCGACACTGTTCGTGCATTGAAGAAACGCTTCCCGGATGCGCGGATTACCGTTGATCCCAACGGAGCATGGCTGCTTGATGAAGCCATTTCTCTGTGCAAAGGGCTGAATGATGTTCTCACCTATGCCGAAGATCCGTGTGGCGCAGAACAGGGTTTCTCCGGACGTGAAGTGATGGCGGAATTTCGGCGGGCGACCGGCTTGCCCGTCGCGACTAATATGATCGCCACCAACTGGCGCGAAATGGGCCATGCGGTGATGCTCAATGCGGTAGATATTCCACTTGCCGACCCGCACTTCTGGACGCTTTCCGGTGCAGTCCGCGTAGCGCAGCTTTGCGACGACTGGGGGCTGACCTGGGGCTGCCATTCCAATAACCACTTTGATATCTCTCTGGCGATGTTTACCCATGTGGGCGCGGCGGCACCGGGTAATCCTACCGCTATCGATACCCACTGGATTTGGCAGGAGGGCGATTGTCGCCTGACCAAAAATCCGCTGGAGATTAAAAATGGAAAAATTGCCGTTCCTGATGCGCCCGGTCTGGGCGTGGAACTGGACTGGGAGCAGCTACAAAAGGCGCATGAGGCCTATAAACGTCTGCCTGGCGGTGCGCGTAACGACGCGGGCCCGATGCAGTACCTGATCCCCGGCTGGACCTTTGACCGTAAACGTCCCGTTTTCGGCCGTCATTGATTTTGAAAAAGGACATAAAGATGAGTTCTCAATTTTCGACGCCTGTTGTTACTGAAATGCAGGTCATCCCGGTGGCGGGCCATGACAGTATGCTGATGAATCTGAGTGGTGCACACGCACCGTTCTTCACGCGTAATATTGTGATTATCAAAGATAATTCTGGTCACACTGGGGTAGGGGAAATTCCCGGCGGCGAGAAAATCCGTAAAACGCTGGAAGATGCGATTCCGCTGGTGGTGGGTAAAACGCTGGGTGAATACAAAAACGTTCTGACGCTGGTGCGTAATACATTTGCCGATCGTGATGCCGGCGGGCGCGGTTTGCAGACATTTGACCTGCGGACCACTATTCATGTGGTTACCGGGATAGAAGCGGCAATGCTGGATCTGCTGGGGCAGCATCTGGGGGTTAACGTGGCATCGCTGCTGGGCGATGGTCAACAGCGTAGCGAAGTCGAAATGCTCGGTTATCTGTTCTTCGTCGGTAATCGCAAAGCCACACCGCTGCCGTATCAAAGCCAGCCGGATGATCAATGTGACTGGTATCGCCTGCGTCACGAAGAAGCGATGACGCCGGATGCGGTGGTGCGCCTGGCGGAAGCGGCATATGAAAAATATGGCTTCAACGATTTCAAACTGAAGGGCGGTGTACTGGCCGGGGAAGAAGAAGCAGAATCTATTGTGGCACTGGCGCAACGCTTCCCACAGGCGCGTATTACCCTCGATCCTAACGGTGCCTGGTCGCTGAACGAAGCGATTAAAATTGGTAAATACCTGAAAGGTTCGCTGGCTTATGCAGAAGATCCGTGTGGTGCGGAGCAAGGTTTCTCCGGGCGTGAAGTGATGGCAGAGTTCCGTCGCGCGACAGGCCTGCCGACCGCAACCAATATGATCGCCACCGACTGGCGGCAGATGGGCCATACGCTCTCCCTGCAATCCGTTGATATCCCGCTGGCGGATCCGCATTTCTGGACGATGCAAGGTTCGGTACGTGTGGCGCAAATGTGCCATGAATTTGGCCTGACCTGGGGTTCACACTCTAACAACCACTTCGATATTTCCCTGGCGATGTTTACCCATGTAGCCGCTGCTGCACCGGGTAAAATTACTGCTATTGATACGCACTGGATCTGGCAGGAAGGCAATCAGCGTCTGACCAAAGAACCGTTTGAGATCAAAGGCGGGCTGGTACAGGTGCCGCAAAAACCAGGATTGGGCGTAGAAATCGATATGGATCAGGTGATGAAAGCCCACGAGCTGTATCAGAAACACGGGCTTGGCGCGCGTGACGATGCGATGGGAATGCAGTACCTGATTCCTGGCTGGACGTTTGATAACAAGCGCCCGTGCATGGTGCGTTAAGACTGAAAACAAAAACCGGCTCTGTCAGGAGCCGGTTTGAGACTGATGCCAAAAGCAAAATTGCCTGTTGCGCTACGTATCAGGCCAACATACTTTTTAATTCATTGAATTTAATTGGTTTTGTGGGCAGGATAAGGCGTTAACGCCGCATCCGGCATAAACACAGGCACTTTGTCACCAGTCTGAAACCTGCTTCATAAAAAGCCGATTGCTACTCGACAAGACGTCCGTTACCCGAGAATTTTGCTGGCTTCGCGCGCTACATTATCCATCTCGTCTAACAGTTCCAGCAGCTCCGGCTCCAAATCTTCTTCTTTAGTACCGCTACGTAGCTGTTGTTCGATCAGTTGGCAGAGATTCTTCATACGCGGCACACCGCTATAGCCGCAACTGCCATGCAGTTTATGAATCAAATCAACCAGGCCTTCCGGGTTTTCTCCAACCAGCTGTTCCTCAACTTTGTTGCGAACTTCAGGTAGGAAATCGAGTAACATTTGCAGCATATCGCGCGCTAAATCGGTTTTTCCTGCTGCCTGGCGTAGTGCCAGTTGCCAGTCGAGGGTCGCATTCGGGTTCACCACAATTTCGTTGACTTCGGGCGTCACGACGCGAGAGGAAATACCGCTGCCAGGCTTGTAGCGCAACAACAAATTATGCAATCGCTCTTCTTCAATCGGTTTCGCCAGATAATCGCTCATCCCTGCGCCAAGCAGCTTCTCTTTTTGCCCGGCCATTGCATGCGCCGTTACCGCGATAACCGGCGTTTGTTGCTGATGCGGGAGTTGGTGGATGAGTTCGCAGGCCCGAATGCCATCCATGTCCGGCATTTGAATATCCATTAAGATCAAATCGAACGGCATCTGTTTCGCCCGTTCAACCGCCTGATGCCCGCTATCGCAAAGTTCCACATGTTGCACCATATCTTCCAGCAATGCGCCGATAAGTTTCAGGTTAGCGGGGTTGTCATCAACCGCCATGACTGTCATTGCCAGCTTACTTTCATCGGTTACAGGCAAAAGCGTGTTTTGTTTGTGATGACAAAATTCCGTCAGGGCAGGTAACAGGCGCGTAGGTGTTAATGGTTTCAGCAGACACGCGCCGATACCATCTTGCTTAAGTTTTTCAGCATTGACTTGTGCATGGCAAGGAAGTGCCAGCATCAGAAAATCGGTCATCGATACTGCTTTCGCTAATCGCTCATGTTGCATTGTTAGCGGCTCGCGGAAGGTCACCGCGATGCCTAACAACATCATGTCGTAATGCGCGGGAGGCAGCGCGGAGAACGTTGGGCTATAAACCACTTCCAGCGGCGTTTCACTTAAAATATCCAGCGTGCATTGCGCTGCTGCGGAGTTTGGTTCGACATAGGCCAGGCGCTTACCGGCGAGGCACTGGGTGGATGGCCCTTCGATAATAATGTTCGGGTTCAGATCGAGATTAATGTGGAACCAGAAAGTTGAACCACGATTCGGCTGGCTATGGAACGAAATATCACCGCCCATTTCATTAACCAGTTTTTGTGTAATCACCAGCCCCAGCCCGGTGCCACCATGACGGCGGGAAATACTGGCATCAGCCTGTCTGAAGGCCTGGAATAAGCGCGATTGATCGCGTTCAGGAATACCAATGCCGGTATCCCGAATCTGCACTTCAATTTGCACTTTGGTATTACTCAGCGCACGTTTTTCTACCAGAATATCAATGTTGCCATTCTCGGTGAATTTAATTGCATTCCCCACCAGGTTAGTGATGATTTGCTGTAATCGTAGTGGGTCGCCGATAACGTTATCAGGCACGTCGCTTTTAATATTGAGCGTCAGTTCCAGCCCTTTATCGTGAGAAGAATGTGCCAGCAGGGTAACGACTTCATCCAGCGTGCTGCGTAGTGGGAATGGAATACTTTCCAGAATCAGCTTACCTGCTTCCAGTTTCGAGAAGTCGAGAACATCATTAATAATTGCCAGCAAATTATTTGCCGAACGTTCAATCGTATTCAGGTGATCGCGCTGCGTTGGTGTTAATTCTGTTTTCAGCGTCAGGCGGGTAAAGCCAATAACACCATTCAGTGGTGTACGCAGCTCGTGTGACATATTTGCCAGAAACTCGGATTTAATACGCGCCGCTTCCTGGGCGCGCTTTTTCGCCAGATCCAACTCAACGTTCTGAATCTCCATCTGCTCCAGCGTCTCACGCAGATCGGACGTCGCCTGGTCGATATTGTGTTGCATCTCTTCGTGATAAGCCGCCAGCGACATTGCCATCGAGTTGATACCGTTTTTCAGCATATCCAGCTCGCCGAGCATAAATCCTTCCACCCGGCTGTCGAGTTGCCCGCGACGGATGCGGTCGACGGTATTCACCATGTTGCGAATCGGGCCGGTAACATCGCGCATTAAGCGCCAGCCAAAAATAAGCGCAATACCGATACAAAACAGCATCATCACGCTGGAAATAAAGATCTCTTTATATTGCTGCAAGCGAACCGATTTAAGATCCAGCTCCAGCGCAATATATCCCAGCATATTTTGACTATTTTTGGCATCGCTACTGGGCGATTCGTCGGGGGAGTAACTTTCAGAAATAATCGGCGTGCGGAGGATCATTATATCGCCGTCACGAGTGACAGTGAGCTGGCGAGGAAATGGCACGTTGCTGCCGAGCTGCATTGATGAGGGATCAAGATGAAAATTGGAGGTGACAAAGAGTCGGTTATTTTCATCATAAACCGAAATCGCGCGAACAATATCAGAATGGCGACGATGCAGTACGCTTATTAACTGACCGATAGATTCGCGATTTTGCAGGCTCATGCCATATTCAGTAGAAACTGCAAGCGGCTCAATAATGCTGGCACCGGCATCTTCCAGTTGACGCTGCAAGTCGTTATAGCGATGCACGACGAAAAAGATACTCAGCAATAAACCAATAAGGACGGTCGGTGCCAGGATCAGAATCATCATGCGTGCGCGCAGGCTGTAGTTGGTCATGGAGTTCCGTTATGGGACAATTAAGGTCACACTGTTAAATTGAGAAAGTCTCGCCAATGGCGCAATTCTACTCTGCAAAACGACGCACGACGACGCGTCAGATCATAACCGTTTCAGTCAATGACCTCGACTCTTTTGGTCAGGGCGTGGCGCGACATAACGGCAAAGCGTTATTTATTCCTGGATTATTGCCACAGGAAAACGCGGAAGTTACTGTTACTGAAGATAAAAAACAATACGCCCGCGCTAAAGTCGTGCGCCGGTTAAGCGATAGCCCGGAACGCGAAACGCCACGCTGCCCTCATTTTGGCGTATGCGGCGGCTGTCAGCAACAACACGCCAGCGAGGATTTACAGCAGCGAAGCAAAAGTGCGGCACTCGCCCGATTAATGAAACACGAGGTCTCTGAAGTGATCGCCGATGTTCCCTGGGGCTATCGCCGTCGCGCGCGTTTAAGTTTGAACTACTTACCGAAAACACAGCAACTTCAGATGGGGTTTCGCAAAGCGGGCTCCAGTGACATTGTCGACGTTAAACAATGCCCCATTTTAGTGCCCCAACTTGAAGCATTACTGCCCAAAGTCAGGGCATGCCTGGGCAGCTTACAAGTTATGCGCCATCTTGGTCATGTTGAACTGGTACAGGCAACCAGCGGCACGCTGATGATTTTGCGCCATACCGCACCGCTAAGTTCGGCAGATCGCGAAAAACTGGAACGCTTTTCGCGTTCTGAAGGCCTGGATCTGTATCTCGCCCCCGATAGTGAGATACTCGAAACCGTCTCTGGTGAGATGCCCTGGTATGACTCAAACGGGTTGCGCTTAACTTTTAGCCCGCGCGATTTTATTCAGGTCAATGCGGGTGTGAACCAAAAAATGGTAGCGCGTGCGTTGGAATGGCTGGATGTACAACCTGAAGATCGCGTACTGGATCTGTTCTGCGGTATGGGCAACTTTACACTGCCATTGGCGACACAAGCTGCCAGTGTGGTGGGTGTAGAAGGTGTTCCGGCGCTGGTGGAAAAAGGCCAGCAGAATGCGCGTCTTAATGGCTTACACAATGTGACGTTTTATCACGAAAATCTTGAAGAAGATGTCACAAAGCAGCCGTGGGCGAAAAACGGCTTCGATAAAGTGTTGCTGGACCCGGCGCGAGCAGGTGCCGCAGGTGTTATGCAGCAAATTATAAAACTGGAACCTATTCGTATAGTTTATGTATCCTGTAACCCTGCAACGCTGGCTCGGGATAGCGAAGCGTTATTAAAAGCAGGATATACCATTGCGCGACTGGCGATGCTGGATATGTTCCCACACACGGGACATCTGGAATCGATGGTACTTTTCTCGCGCGTTAAATAGTTACGATTTGCCGATTTCGGCAGGTCTGGTCCCTAAAGGAGAGGACGATGGTTGCGGTAAGAAGTGCACATATCAATAAGGCTGGTGAATTTGATCCGGAAAAATGGATCGCAAGTCTGGGTATTACCAGCCAGAAGTCGTGTGAGTGCTTAGCCGAAACCTGGGCGTATTGTCTGCAACAGACGCAGGGGCATCCGGATGCCAGTCTGTTATTGTGGCGTGGTGTTGAGATGGTGGAGATCCTCTCGACATTAAGTATGGACATTGACACGCTGCGGGCGGCGCTGCTGTTCCCTCTGGCCGATGCCAACGTAGTCAGCGAAGATGTGCTGCGTGAGAGCGTCGGTAAGTCGGTCGTTAACCTTATTCACGGCGTGCGTGATATGGCGGCGATCCGCCAGCTGAAAGCGACGCATACCGATTCTGTTTCCTCCGAACAGGTCGATAACGTTCGCCGGATGTTATTGGCGATGGTCGATGATTTTCGCTGCGTGGTCATCAAACTGGCAGAGCGTATTGCTCATCTGCGCGAAGTAAAAGACGCGCCGGAAGATGAACGCGTACTGGCGGCAAAAGAGTGCACCAATATCTACGCGCCGTTGGCGAACCGTCTTGGGATTGGACAACTGAAATGGGAGCTGGAAGATTACTGCTTCCGTTATCTCCACCCGACCGAATACAAACGCATCGCAAAACTGCTGCATGAACGCCGTCTCGACCGCGAACACTATATCGAAGAGTTTGTCGGTCATTTGCGCGCTGAGATGAAAGCTGAAGGCGTTAAAGCTGAAGTGTATGGTCGTCCGAAACACATCTACAGTATCTGGCGCAAGATGCAGAAAAAGAACCTCGCCTTCGATGAGCTGTTTGATGTGCGTGCAGTACGTATCGTTGCCGAACGTTTACAGGACTGCTACGCCGCGTTGGGGATAGTGCACACTCACTATCGTCACCTGCCGGATGAGTTCGACGATTACGTCGCTAACCCGAAACCAAACGGTTATCAGTCTATTCATACCGTGGTTCTGGGGCCGGGTGGCAAAACCGTTGAGATCCAAATCCGCACTAAACAGATGCATGAAGATGCAGAGTTGGGTGTTGCTGCGCACTGGAAATATAAAGAGGGCGCGGCAGCTGGCGGCGCACGTTCGGGACATGAAGACCGAATTGCCTGGCTGCGTAAACTGATTGCGTGGCAGGAAGAGATGGCTGATTCCGGCGAAATGCTCGACGAAGTACGCAGCCAGGTCTTTGACGACCGGGTGTACGTCTTTACGCCGAAAGGTGACGTCGTTGATTTGCCTGCGGGATCAACGCCGCTGGACTTCGCTTACCACATCCACAGTGATGTCGGGCACCGCTGCATCGGGGCAAAAATTGGCGGGCGCATTGTGCCGTTCACCTACCAGCTGCAGATGGGCGACCAGATTGAAATTATCACCCAGAAACAGCCGAACCCCAGCCGTGACTGGTTAAACCCAAACCTCGGTTACGTCACAACCAGCCGTGGGCGTTCGAAAATTCACGCCTGGTTCCGTAAACAGGACCGTGACAAAAACATTCTGGCTGGGCGGCAAATCCTTGACGACGAGCTGGAACATCTGGGGATCAGCCTGAAAGAAGCAGAAAAACATCTGCTGCCGCGTTACAACTTCAATGATGTCGACGAGTTGCTGGCGGCAATTGGTGGCGGGGATATCCGTCTCAATCAGATGGTGAACTTCCTGCAATCGCAATTTAATAAGCCGAGTGCCGAAGAGCAGGATGCCGCCGCGCTGAAACAGCTTCAGCAAAAAAGCTACACGCCGCAAAACCGCAGTAAAGATAACGGTCGTGTGGTGGTAGAAGGGGTCGGTAACCTGATGCACCACATCGCGCGCTGCTGCCAGCCGATTCCTGGAGATGAGATTGTCGGCTTCATTACCCAGGGGCGCGGTATTTCAGTACACCGCGCCGATTGCGAACAACTGGCGGAACTGCGCTCCCATGCGCCAGAACGCATTGTTGACGCGGTATGGGGCGAGAGCTACTCCGCCGGATATTCGCTGGTGGTCCGCGTGGTGGCTAATGATCGTAGTGGGTTGTTACGTGATATCACGACCATTCTCGCCAACGAGAAGGTGAACGTACTTGGCGTTGCCAGCCGTAGCGACACCAAACAGCAACTGGCAACCATCGACATGACTATTGAGATTTATAACCTGCAGGTGTTGGGGCGCGTGCTGGGTAAACTCAACCAGGTGCCGGATGTTATCGACGCGCGTCGGTTGCACGGGAGTTAGGCCGAAACTTGTTCGTATCTACAATGTAGATTGATATATACTGTATCTACATATGATAGCGGTTTGAGGAAAGGGTTATGATCCACAGTAGCGTAAAGCGTTGGGGAAATTCTCCTGCAGTGCGGATCCCGGCTACGTTAATGCAGGCGCTCAATCTGAATATTGATGATGAAGTGAAGATTGACCTGGTGGATGGAAAATTAATTATTGAGCCAGTGCGTAAAGAGCCCGTATTTACGCTTGCTGAACTGGTCAACGACATCACGCCGGAAAACCTCCACGAGAATATCGACTGGGGGGAGCCGAAAGATAAGGAAGTCTGGTAATGGTAAGCCGATACGTACCCGATACGGGCGATCTGATTTGGGTTGATTTTGACCCGACAAAAGGTAGCGAGCAAGCCGGACATCGTCCGGCTGTTGTCCTGAGTCCGTTCATGTACAACAACAAAACAGGTATGTGTCTGTGTGTTCCTTGTACAACGCAATCAAAAGGATATCCGTTCGAAGTTGTTCTATCCGGTCAGGAACGTGATGGCGTAGCGTTAGCTGATCAGGTAAAAAGTATCGCCTGGCGGGCAAGAGGAGCAACGAAGAAAGGAACAGTTGCCCCAGAGGAATTACAACTCATTAAAGCCAAAATTAACGTGCTGATTGGGTAGGTGTTACTAACTCACTTCTATTCTGGTCACAGGTCTCCACCTGACGGACCCGCAATTTTCAGGACAATTCAATGAATCAAATCGACCGTTTGCTCACTATTATGCAGCGCCTGCGCGATCCGGAAAACGGCTGCCCGTGGGATAAAGAGCAGACATTTGCCACCATTGCGCCTTACACCCTTGAAGAAACCTACGAGGTGCTGGACGCCATCGCCCGTGAAGATTTTGACGATCTGCGCGGTGAACTGGGCGATCTGCTGTTCCAGGTGGTGTTTTACGCACAAATGGCCCAGGAAGAAGGGCGCTTTGACTTTAATGATATTTGCGCCGCGATCAGCGATAAATTAGAACGTCGCCATCCGCATGTTTTTGCTGACAGTTCTGCCGAAAACAGTAGTGAAGTGCTTGCCCGTTGGGAGCAAATCAAAACCGAAGAGCGCGCGCAGAAAGCGCAGCATTCGGCGCTGGACGATATTCCTCGTAGTTTACCGGCTTTAATGCGTGCGCAAAAAATCCAGAAACGTTGCGCCAACGTTGGCTTCGACTGGACGACGCTTGGTCCGGTAGTCGATAAAGTCTACGAAGAGATCGACGAGGTGATGTACGAGGCGCGGCAGGCTGTTGTCGACCAGGCTAAACTGGAGGAGGAAATGGGTGACCTGCTGTTTGCCACGGTCAATCTGGCTCGTCATTTAGGGACAAAAGCGGAAATCGCATTGCAAAAAGCGAACGAAAAATTCGAGCGTCGTTTTCGCGAAGTGGAGCGTATTGTTGCCGCGCGTGGACTGGAAATGACAGGTGTTGACCTCGAAACAATGGAAGAAGTCTGGCAACAGGTAAAACGGCAGGAAATTGATCTCTAAGGGAATTACGCGGTCAAGCGCCATTTGTGTCATTTTTTAAATGACAAGCGCTTGATTTGCGTCAAAAACATTTACCCCAAAGGGGCTATTTTCTCACTCCTGATTTCAATAGTGCGCTGGCGAAGAGGAGGGATAATGAAAGTTTGTGGCACAGGTCATGTTCGGGTATACTGCTTTCCCGTCCTGGTTATTCCATCGTCTTTTCAACCTAACTTCTCAGGTTCAGCATGACAACGAACTATATTTTTGTGACCGGCGGGGTCGTATCCTCTCTGGGTAAAGGCATTGCCGCAGCCTCCCTCGCAGCCATTCTTGAAGCCCGTGGCCTCAATGTGACCATCATGAAACTGGATCCGTACATCAACGTCGATCCAGGTACTATGAGCCCAATCCAACACGGGGAAGTGTTCGTTACTGAAGACGGCGCTGAAACCGACCTGGACCTGGGGCACTACGAGCGTTTCATTCGTACCAAAATGAGCCGCCGCAACAACTTCACCACGGGTCGTATCTACTCTGACGTTCTGCGTAAAGAACGCCGTGGCGACTACCTCGGCGCAACCGTACAGGTTATTCCGCACATCACTAACGCTATCAAAGAGCGCGTGCTGGAAGGCGGCGAAGGTCATGACGTGGTACTGGTAGAAATCGGCGGTACTGTAGGTGATATCGAATCCCTGCCGTTCCTTGAAGCGATTCGCCAGATGGCTGTTGAAATTGGCCGTGAGCACACCCTGTTTATGCACCTGACGCTGGTGCCGTACATGGCAGCGTCTGGTGAAGTCAAAACCAAACCGACTCAGCACTCTGTAAAAGAGCTGCTTTCAATCGGTATCCAGCCTGATATCCTGATTTGTCGTTCAGATCGCGCCGTTCCGGCGAACGAACGTGCGAAGATTGCATTGTTCTGTAATGTTCCGGAAAAAGCGGTTATTTCTCTGAAAGACGTCGATTCCATCTATAAAATTCCGGGCCTGTTGAAATCTCAGGGGCTGGACGATTATATTTGTAAACGATTCAGCTTAAACTGCCCGGAAGCGAATCTGTCCGAATGGGAACAGGTTATCTTCGAAGAAGCGAATCCGGTAAGTGAAGTCACCATTGGCATGGTCGGCAAATACATTGAGCTGCCGGATGCATACAAATCCGTGATCGAAGCACTGAAACACGGTGGGCTGAAGAATCGTGTCAGCGTCAACATCAAACTGATCGATTCACAAGATGTTGAAACGCGCGGCGTTGAAATCCTTAAAGGTCTGGACGCAATCCTCGTACCTGGCGGTTTCGGCTATCGTGGCGTAGAAGGCATGATTACGACCGCGCGTTTTGCGCGTGAGAACAATATTCCTTATCTGGGCATTTGCCTGGGTATGCAGGTGGCGTTAATTGATTACGCTCGCCATGTTGCCAACATGGAGAACGCCAACTCTACGGAATTTGTGCCAGACTGTAAGTACCCGGTTGTGGCGCTGATTACCGAGTGGCGCGATGAAAACGGCAACGTTGAAGTTCGTAGCGAGAAGAGCGATCTCGGCGGTACCATGCGTCTCGGCGCACAGCAGTGCCAGTTGGTTGACGATAGCCTGGTTCGCCAGCTGTACAATGCGCCGACAATTGTTGAGCGTCATCGTCACCGTTACGAAGTCAACAACATGCTGTTGAAACAGATTGAAGATGCAGGTCTGCGCGTTGCGGGCCGTTCCGGGGATGATCAGTTGGTCGAGATCATCGAAGTTCCGAATCACCCGTGGTTCGTGGCTTGCCAGTTCCATCCGGAGTTTACTTCTACTCCACGTGATGGTCACCCGCTGTTTGCAGGCTTTGTGAAAGCCGCCAGCGAGTTCCAGAAGCGTCAGGCGAAGTAAGAAAAAAGTTAGAACGGCAACGCGTACCCTGGGTACGCGTTGTTTGTCTGGAGTTTCAGTTTAACTAGTGACTTGAGGAAAACCTAATGTCCAAAATCGTAAAAATCATCGGTCGTGAAATCATCGACTCCCGTGGTAACCCGACTGTTGAAGCCGAAGTACATCTGGAGGGTGGTTTCGTCGGTATGGCAGCTGCTCCGTCAGGTGCTTCTACTGGTTCCCGTGAAGCTCTGGAACTGCGCGATGGCGACAAATCCCGTTTCCTGGGTAAAGGCGTAACCAAAGCTGTTGCTGCGGTAAACGGCCCGATCGCTCAGGCACTGATTGGCAAAGATGCCAAAGATCAGGCTGGCATTGACAAGATCATGATCGACCTGGACGGCACCGAAAACAAATCCAAATTCGGCGCGAACGCAATCCTGGCTGTATCTCTGGCTAACGCCAAAGCTGCTGCTGCCGCTAAAGGCATGCCGCTGTACGAGCACATCGCTGAACTGAACGGTACTCCGGGCAAATACTCCATGCCGGTTCCGATGATGAACATCATCAACGGTGGTGAGCACGCTGACAACAACGTTGATATCCAGGAATTCATGATTCAGCCGGTTGGCGCGAAAACTGTGAAAGAAGCCATCCGCATGGGTTCTGAAGTTTTCCATCACCTGGCAAAAGTTCTGAAAGCGAAAGGCATGAACACTGCTGTTGGTGACGAAGGTGGCTATGCGCCGAACCTGGGTTCCAACGCTGAAGCTCTGGCTGTTATCGCTGAAGCTGTTAAAGCTGCTGGTTATGAACTGGGCAAAGACATCACTCTGGCGATGGACTGCGCAGCTTCTGAATTCTACAAAGACGGTAAATACGTTCTGGCTGGCGAAGGCAACAAAGCTTTCACCTCTGAAGAATTCACTCACTTCCTGGAAGAACTGACCAAACAGTATCCGATCGTATCTATCGAAGACGGTCTTGACGAATCTGACTGGGACGGTTTCGCATACCAGACCAAAGTTCTGGGCGACAAAATCCAGCTGGTTGGTGACGACCTGTTCGTAACCAACACCAAGATCCTGAAAGAAGGTATCGAAAAAGGTATTGCTAACTCCATCCTGATCAAATTCAACCAGATCGGTTCTCTGACCGAAACTCTGGCTGCAATCAAGATGGCGAAAGACGCTGGCTACACTGCAGTTATCTCTCACCGTTCTGGCGAAACTGAAGACGCTACCATCGCTGACCTGGCTGTTGGTACTGCTGCAGGCCAGATCAAAACGGGTTCTATGAGCCGTTCTGACCGTGTTGCTAAATACAACCAGCTGATTCGTATCGAAGAAGCTCTGGGCGAAAAAGCACCGTACAACGGTCGTAAAGAGATCAAAGGCCAGGCATAAGTCTGACTTTATCTGATTTAAAAATGCCAGCCTTCGGGCTGGCATTTTTTATGGTTGAGTTACCAGCGACCGGACGCGCCGCCACCGCCAGAAGAACCGCCCCCGCCGCTAAATCCGCCGCCACTTGAGCCGCCACCGGAACCGCTGTTGTCTGAATGATAACTTCTACCAGATGCTTTTTTCTGAAGTACACATAAACAGGTAAAGACCATAATGGTGGTGAAAGTAAAAAAGAAGAAAAATACAGCAATGGAAAAAGTTTTATCGGAGAACAGGAATAAATCTAAAAGATAGATTGCTGAAATACAGACACTGCTTTTACATGCGCGACAAAAATTACTGCCTTGATGAAAAAACCAGAAAGGGAAGAACATCACTGCAAATACCCAAAAAATAGCAAAGTAGTAATAATCGCTGGAAGACGCTGATTCACTTTCTGAAGGATTAGCCGAATATTGGTGTTGTGAAGTGAGTTGGTTATTCAAAGCGATTATAGCTAACTCTAATCCCTTAGCTAATTTTTGTTGTTTAAATGCGGGTATCATGTTGCTACGGATGATATCTCCAGCCAGAGCATCGGTTACCTTTTCTTCCAGCCCATAACCTACCTGGATGCGGACAGTGCGATCCGACCAGGCAACAATGATCAGTATCCCATCATTGCGTTTGGCATCTCCTAAACGCCAATTGTTAAAAACCCTTGTAGCATATTGTTCAATTGTCTCGTCTTTGGTTGTGGGAATAATTAATACAGCAATTTGTACTTGGGTATTATTGAAAATAGATTCTAACTTCCGCGTCAGTTCTTTCTTTTCTTGTGAGTTTAAGCTACTCGTAAGATCCGTAACTTGTTGCTGTAATTGTGGGACAATAGTTGGTTGGGCTGCAACAAAGGAACACACGAATGTGAATATTAGTATGAAATAGCGCATTATAAATGTCCCATTAAAGCTGGATAAATAAATTGACGGCGGCATCGGTAATTTGAGATTCGTTATAATTAAAAACGAACACAGAAAAAATAAGTATAATTTTGGTGAATGTTTTTGACATGATTAAATCCCTTTACTTTATTTATTTCTGACATAATACGTTACTCCCTTTTATTATTAACGATCTGTTTCTCATTTTTCTTTAAACCTGCCTGTAACAGAATGTTAATAAGACATGATTGTTGTGGCAGGATCTGCAATAATTAACAATTATCCACTTCACAGAGAATGCTATGCAGTACCCGATTAACGAGATGTTCCAGACCCTGCAAGGTGAGGGTTACTTTACCGGCGTCCCCGCTATTTTTATTCGTTTACAGGGATGCCCGGTCGGCTGTGCCTGGTGCGACACCAAACACACATGGGAAAAGCTTGAGGATCGGGAAGTCTCTCTTTTCAGCATTCTGGCGAAGACCAAAGAGAGTGATAAGTGGGGGGCTGCGAGCAGTGAAGATTTGCTGGCTGTCATTGGTCGTCAGGGATACACCGCGCGGCATGTGGTGATTACGGGTGGTGAGCCTTGCATTCATGATTTGCTGCCACTGACTGACCTGCTCGAAAAGAACGGATTTAGCTGCCAGATCGAAACCAGCGGTACTCATGAAGTACGCTGCACGCCGAATACCTGGGTTACCGTATCGCCAAAGCTGAATATGCGCGGCGGCTATGAAGTGTTGTCACAGGCACTGGAGCGAGCCAACGAAATCAAGCATCCAGTGGGACGCGTACGTGATATCGAAGCACTGGATGAATTGCTTGCGACGCTGACCGATGATAAACCGCGAGTCATTGCACTTCAGCCAATTAGCCAGAAGGAAGATGCTACGCGTTTATGTATCGATACCTGCATAGCGCGCAACTGGCGTTTGTCGATGCAGACACATAAATATTTGAATATTGCCTGATTTGATTATTCATCATTAATATTTAACGTTCAGGATGAAAATAATCGCCCCGTTTTACAGGGGCGATGCAAGATAGTGACGGGATTATCGGTAGCGTTTTTGTAGACTGGCTGGAAGATAACGCTGTAATGGGGATGGCGTTTCACCTTCAATCAGTTGCGAAATAAGCTCAAAGCAGTGAAAAGCAAGTTGGCGATTATCCTGTTGTATTGTGTCGATTCTTACCGAAAGTGAATCATACAAGTAATGATCATCAAAACTCGCCAGGTGGATTTTACTGTCGAGTAAATTATATTGGCTCATATAGCGCAGAACGCCTTCCAGTAATCCACAAGCGGCAGTGAATAAGGCTTTAGGGGGACGTCCTAAACGAGCGCATAGCGCGGCAAACATTTCATAGCCTGAGCTCGGATGATAATTACCGTGAATAATCCATTCAGGTTGTAGCGTTACTCCGGCTTGCTGCAAGCCTTGTGTAAATCCTTCCAGTCGATCGCGAGTCGGTGACAAACGGGGTTGTCCCCCCAGAAAATAGAATTCATCCGGGTGACTCCGTGCAATATCTGCCACCAGAGCGGTGGTGGGAGAAACAGAGTCAGTAATGACCAATGGCAATGTGCTGCCGTTCATGTGGCGATCGAACAACACAACAGGTAATTGCTCGCTAAGTTTTTGATAGTCATTATCATGCAGCATACTGGATGCGACGATTAACCCATCAACCTGGCGGGCAATCATATTGTTCACCACCATTGTTTCCTGTGAAGGATTTTCATCAGTACAGGATATGAGGAGTTGGACGCCCGCTTCCCGACACAATGTTTCCAGTTCATGGGAAAATACTGCAAATCCGTAGTTAGTGATTTCAGGAACGACGAGACCAATGGTATGACTGCGGTTGTCCCGTAATGAGCGGGCATGAATGCTGGGCTGATAATGCTGCTGTTGGGCAATACTCAGCACACGCTCACGCGTTTCCTGCGCAACACGTAACTCTTTGCCACGACCATTGAGAACCAGACTGGCGGTTGCTTTCGACACTCCCGCCAGTTCAGCAATGTCTTTAATAGTAACGCGTTTGGTTTTTCTCACGACGAGGATCCGTAATTCAAAACCCTCATTCTACCATGCAGGCGCGTAGCGACCAGTAGCGTAACGTGACGTCAGACTCACCCTGTAATATCAGCGAAGCTGGATGATGGGGAAAATAACGATTACTCATTACACCTTCACCATTATTGATGAATATCTCTACGCTGGAACTGTCACAGAGAATCTTCAGTGACGTTACGCTTCCTCGCCAGTAACGAGTTAGTTTCTCTTGCCCTGCAAGGCTTCTCCTCTGTAGTTGAATACCATCGTCATTAAGATGCAGTGCCAGCGCATTGCCAAAATTCAGATACAGCTCACCCGACGGAATGATGTCCATTTCCAGGCGTTCAATTTCGACATGCGGCGCATGATCTGCTTTTCCTTGCCAGAAGTGTTCAGCTTCACGCAGTTGCGCGAGTTCCCTGATTGGCATCTGAAACAATTTTCCCTTCTGGAATGAGAGTTCGCGAAAACAGGTCATTTGATGCTGCCAATGATGCTTTCTGGTTGGTTGCAACATCTCTTCGCCATCAGGAACCCCCATCCAGCCGACCAGCAATCGTCGCCCGTCCGGGGCTTCCATCGTCTGTGGTGCATAGAATTCAAATCCCGCATCCAGCTCTGAGAAAGCGCCATGCGTAAATTTGCCTGTCTCGTAATCAAACTGTCCATGTAGCCAGGCGCAGGGATAAGTATTCAGATAGCGCTCATGTTCGCGCACCATTCCCTGGGGGCAACAGAGGAGAATGTATTCACCATCAAGGGCGAAAAAATCAGGACATTCCCACATGTATCCTGCGTTATCTATTTCATTCAGACCGTTACCAGCAATTTCTCCATGAAAAGACCAGGTATAGAGATCGACAGAGGAATACAGCAGCACTTTCCCCCGTTTCTCTTTATCTTGCGCGCCAAGCACCATGTACCATTGGCTGTTGTGCTTCCAGACTTTTGGATCACGAACATGTCCGGTGTAACCATCAGGTAACGGTATGACAGGGCCTAGTTTATCAAACCCGCCCTGGTTATTTTCGGTGGCCAGGCATTGCCATGCCGTTCTGCTGCCATCATCAAACTTAACATTACCGGTATAGCAAAGTGTGAGAACGCCCTGATTATTAACCGCGCTTCCTGAGTAACAACCATTACGGTCGTACTCTTTATCGGGCATTAGCGCTAATGGTTCATGCTGCCAGTGCAATAAATCCGTCGAACTCCAGTGCCCCCAACATTTGTACTTATGATCACAAGCCAGTGGATTCCACTGATAAAACAGATGATAGCGGCCTCCAGACCAGCAAAAGCCATTTGGATCGTTCATTAGTCCAGTGACGGGAGCGAGATGCCAACAAGGATAGTGGGCATCTGCCAGTACTTTGGACTGACCTTTCATCACTGCCTGTAAAATCGCGGGCATTTGTGAAGGCATCGACATTACTCCTCGTCCGTTTTGTATTTGAGTAATAAAGAGAGGCTAAAAGCGACAGCGAAAGCAATCACCATTCCAATAATATAATTAACCAACGATGTTGGCTGAACGATTGCCATGCCGGGTATTGCGGTCAGACCAACGGCAGTCATATAAACGTGAACAGAGACAACCCAGGCACCGCCGGCAGCGCCACCAATTAAGGCCGCAATAAAAGGTTTAACAAAACGAAGGTTGATACCAAAAATAGCGGCTTCAGTAATCCCTAACATTGCGGAAAAGGCCGAGGGTAGGGTGATTGCTTTAATTTTTGTATCTTTGGTTTTAAACCATACCGCCAGACATGCACCGCCTTGCGCAACGTTTGCCATTGCCCAAATAGGCAGCAGGAAATTAACACCGATTGCAGGGTTACCTAAAAGTCCTGCTTCAATTGCGTGGAAGCTATGATGAATACCCGTAATAACAATCGCTGAATATAGTCCGCCGAATAACAACCCTGCTAACCAGCCTGCGTGTGCAATCAGCGTGCTGAGAACGAAAGAGATACCGTCACCTAACGCTCGTCCTGCCGGACCAATAATCAAAAGAGCGATAAAGCCAGAAATGACGACAGTCAGAAATGGCGTCAGAATGAGATCCAGAGCATCAGGGATAAACCTGCGTAACTGTTTTTCCACTATGCTCATAAACCATACTGCCAGAAGTACGGGGAAAACCGTTCCCTGATAGCCAATCATGGCGATTTCAAAACCGAAGAAGTTCATTGTCTGAAATCCCGCAGCAACGCCCCAGGCATTTGTGAGTGCCGGGTGAGTCAGAATCCCTCCTAATGTCGCGCCAAGATAAGGATTTCCACCAAATTCACGAGCAGCAGTAAAGCCAATAAGGATGGGGAGAATAATAAATGCGGCTGAACTGCACATATCCAGCAGGATATAAATCGCATTATCGGCATTCACCCAGCCATATGTTTTCACCATTCCCAGAAGCCCCATTAATAAACCAGAAGCAACAATGGCTGGAATGATGGGGACAAAAATATTAGAAAGTAGCCGTGCTATTCGCTGAAAAGGATTGAGTTTTTGAGCGGCGAGTCGAGCGGTATCTGCTTTACTGGATTCGCTAATACCTGCAACCTGAATAAAGGCAGCATAGACTTTATTAACCACGCCGGTGCCAAAGATGATTTGCATTTGCCCTGAATTACGAAAACAACCTTTCACTCCATCAATCTGGCCAATGGCATGTTGATCGGCAAGTGTGTCGTCAACCAGTACCAGCCGTAGGCGAGTGGCGCAATGTGCTGCACTGGTGATGTTCTCCTTACCACCTAATAAAGGAAGCAACGATTGGGCGATTTTATCGAAATCCATATAACCCTCTAATTCATTGTTATTTCAGTAAAAGCCTCACATCCGTGAGGCTGTCTGGTATTAAAACCAGGTTTCCATTTGGACACCAAAATTCCACTCTCCGCCAGTATTGAAACCACTGCTGCCGAAAGCGTCATTGCTGGCAAAATCATCAAGTTTGCTGCTCCAGTCCATCCAGGTGGCAAACAGGCGAAGCTCCGGACGGCTAAAGAAATTATTGATATCGTTAGCTTTTAGAGTTGGAGCAAAGGTGAGTTTATAGAAGCTGCCGTTTACGGCGTTGTGGTTTTGATACCCCTTTGGCTTCAGATCCATATATTGATAGCTACCCTCAAAGGCCAGAGCAAAATTCTGTGTTACCTCTTTGATCAGACGTGTATTGAAGGTCACCCATTCGTAGCTATCGCCTTTGACGTAACGATCTTTACTGCTTTGCGCGAGAATTGCTGGCGCAACATACCAACCGCTTCCCAGAGGTGTTGTGCCGTAAGATGCGAAGCGCCAGGTATTCGCCTCAGACAGCAGAGCGCCATCGGAGCCAATCCCTTTGACTTCCGCACCCAGGCCATGGCCATATAGCAGTGCTGTTTTTGCCGTCCCTTCACGCAGGCCATAGAAAGTGTCATTGTGCAGACCAACTAACGCATGTACGCCAGTATTTGCAGCATCAGTTTGAATGAGATCACCATTGGCATCTTTTCGATCATCATTATCTTTTGCCCGTAATCCGCTAACCATCAACTGGAAGGGGCCTGCATAATGATTCATGGTGAGGATGTAGTTCTGAACGTTATTGTCGATATCATCAAGATCGCCGAAATTACGTCCGTAGAGAGAAAAGTTACTGCGGAATGTATCGTTCCATTTTACGTCATAGATACCGCCGCCCGTTCCCGCTAAAAATACGACATCGGAGTCTAACCAGTGAATATCAAAATTGTCGCGATCAAAGCGTTTACCAGCCCAGACAGTACTGTCTTTGAATGCTCCGGTAAAACTTGGTAATGCGCCCAGTTCGGCAAAGGCCTGTCGGATATTCAGGTTACTGGAGCCGCCAGTCCAGTCGTTGTAATCTCTTTGTCCGTCAGCCAACATTGCTTTAAAGCGTGTGGTCGCACCGTTATCCAGTGTTTGTTTATGTTCTACATTTAACTCGACATAGGTATCGGCTTCATTTCCCAGACGGCCAACAGCTCCACCAGTTTCACCTGCGGGAGTCAGATACGGCCCACTTTTGCTACTGGAAGCGGCATCATTCATCAGTAACCCGGAACGGGCATAGCCATGAAACTCAAAACCACTGTTTTCTGCGGATTTCTGTTCGAGCTGAACTGTTCTCTGTGCTACTTCTTGAGTTGTTAGCTGATTTTGTTGTTGTGTTTCAGCCAGTTTCTGAACCTGTAATTCAGCTGTTTTGGCCCTTGCTTCTGCCGCCTGGGCGCGGGATTCCGCATTTTTTAAACGTTGTTCCAACGCCGCCAGTCGAGATTCGATACTGCTAATATCCGTTTGCGCATGTACCGTTGTAGCACCGGTCAGCAAAGCAATTAACACTGCCAAAGTTGTTTTTTTATACATAATTTGTCGCGTCCCATCAGAGAATTATAAAAATTGCTAAAATGCTAAACCGGTTTAGGTGTTGATAATAAAGCTGACTTTTTAGCCAGAGCAATTATTTTCGCTAAACCGATTTAGTAAATGTGACAGGCACGACAAATCGGGTTACAGATACAATAGCAGGATCACTATTGTGAAGGGAGATCGTGTTGTCGGGGTAAGGCGGTCATCGCGCCTTTAGCCGTGGTCGCCAGAGCACCACAAATCTGAGCTTGTGCAATGATTCGTTCAAGCTGTCTGGTATTTGTTGGTATTCCAGAATCAGCCAGACCTGCAAGTAATCCAGCGACAAAAGCATCTCCTGCCCCGGTCGTATCGACGACAGAAACAGGTTTGGCGGGATAGTGGATAAACTGCCCCTCAAAATACACAAGTACGCCATTTTTTCCTTGTGTAATAAGCAATAAAGTCAACGAATAACGTTGTACTAATGAATATGCGCCTTGCTGAACCTGGCTTTCGCCACTGATGAATAGCAACTCTTCTTCGGACAATTTAGCGATATTCGCCAGCGAAAGTGCGCGATCAAGGTATTTCCTTAATAGCGCTTCACTCTGCCAGAGATCGCTGCGGATATTGGGATCAAAACTGATGTTTCCGCCAGCCTGACGTATTTTCTCCATAGCCAGAAATGCGGTACTTCGGGAAGGTTCTGCACTGAGCGCAATGGAACAAAGATGGAGCCATTCACCCGGCCCAAATGCAGGAAGGTCACCAGGTTGTAAAAAAAGATCGGCACTTGGGCGTACCATAAAGGTAAAGTTTCTTTCTCCTTGCTCATCAAGTCCTACAGCCACAATTGAGGTGCGATGTTGAGGATCAAGAGATATATAACGTGTATCAACATTTTCTGTACTCAGTGTCTGATACATAAAGCGACCGAAAGGATCATCGCCAACTTTGCCAATAAAGGCACTTTTCCCCCCCAGCCTTGCGATACCGACTGCAACATTAGCAGGCGCCCCGCCAGGACACTGTAGTAGTCTCCCCTGGCTTTCAGGTAATAAATCAACAACCGCATCACCGAGTACCCATACTCTTGCGCTCATAAAGGCTCCAATATACTAATTGCTAAACTAATTAAATCGGTTTAGCAATTAAAGCATAAACGCTGCTCAGGAGAGAACAATATTCAGCAGTGGTTACCCGGTATTTTGTGGTGGAAACGTGAATATGCCGGGATTAATCATCTACCCGGCACTGTTTATCTCACTTACGCATTCGACCAGCTCTGGATCGAATCTTCATTCCCCAATTCCCCATGCATCACTTCATACGATTTTTTCAGGATCACATCAGTGTGTTTGGTTAGGTCTTTGAAAATGCCTTTATTCATCGCGTCGTAGCGTTTGGCGTTGCTCTCAACAGGCATAAAGATATCTTTCACGCGAACCATTTTGTCGACAGCCGTTGCGTAATCCGGGTATAGCCCCAGACCTACCGCCGTATTGATCGCTGCCCCCAGACTTGCACAACCATTAATGGCGTTACGGCGTGCCGGAAGGTTGAACACGTCGGCAAAAATCTGCATAAACAGATCGCTGTTCGAACCGCCGCCAGTAATGATCACATGCTTTGCAAAGTGATTCATTTCATTACACATATTGTCGTAATTGTTCTTCAGCGTCAGCGCCACGCTTTCCAGTATCGAACGATATATCCATGCGTAATCCATGCTGGAATCAAAGCCGATCATAATCCCGCGTTTGTATGGTTCCCACGGATTGGTCAGCCAGTCCAGCACCGTCATCAGACCATTACAGCCAGGCGGCACACAAGACGCTTTTTTGTTGAGCAAATCTTCCGGTGAAAGATCCTGTGCTTTGGCATCCTGAATTAACGACTCGCCTAACATGTCGCGCAGCCAGCTCACCGTCCACATGCCTTTGCGAATACCGTAACCTTCATACAGCAATGTTTGCGGAATAGAAGACATAATCGGCCAGTACGCCACCGGATCTTTCGGCAGTGCTTTACCGTTCATCATCAGCGCGATGTAGGTGCCAAGAGAAATCACCGCCGTTTCATCATCCAGTAATCCGGCTCCCAGAGCTTCTACCGGTTTATCACTGGTGGTACAAACAACCGGCAGCCCAGCTGGGAAATGTGTCGCCAGCGCGGCTTGAGGAGTGATATGCCCAAGAACAGTGCCCGGCATTTGCACATCAAACAGCATATGACGGGGGATATTAAACTTCTCCATGACTGCGGCATCTTCACTCCATGCCCAGGTCTTATAATCCACCGGCCACTGACCAAAATAGTTGGCGATATTGTCTTTAAACTCGCCGGTTAAGCGATGCGTCAGATAACCTGAAAAAGAGGTGACATATGCCACGTCAGGATTCGTATGTTCGTAAGGGCGTGTAACGCGTGCATCCTGCCAGCTAATCAACGGCGCAGCTGGCGTGCCATCGGCTTTCAATAACGCACGGCAGCAACGGATGGATCCCAGACCAATACCGACAATATCTTCTTTATTTCCGGCAAACTGACTCATCAAATCGTGACCGGCAAAACATAATGATGCCCATAAATCGTCGTCAGGATGTTCTGCGGTATCGGCATCTGGCGTGTGCATCGGCTGCAATAAGCCTTTGCCTTCGCAAACCACATTACCTTCCAGATCGTACATCACCACTTTTGTGCTCTGACTTCCGCCATCAATCCCTATGATGTATTTTTTCGACATGATTTTTCTCCTGTAATTTTCCTGGCTTACTTGCTGCTAGCCATTGCGGGGGCGCTATCAGCAGTACGAATTTTTTGGAACAGCAAAAAGGTAAAGATGATCACCATGCCAAGCGCCGCCATGCCCATTAGCCACATGTTGCGGTAGGCTTCTGCAGCGGGCAGGGTGTCTTGCCAGTAGCCGATAATCGGGTAAACGAAGACATCCGGCAGGAATCCAATCACCGAACAAATACCTACCGTGGTGCCCATAATGTAAGACGGTGTTCTCGCTTCGCCAGGGCAGGCCCAGTACAGCCCGCGTGAGGCGTAACAGGTGAATCCCAGCAGTAAAATCAGGCCAATCCCCATCGCGACCGATTGCGGGTTAGAGTTCGTGACGAGCAGGGCAGTTAACGCCAGCAAGCCGAGTACGGAAAGGATTTGGATCACGCGGGTAGGGGATTTCACTTTACTGTAGGTGGTGATAATGCCGCCAAGTGGACCACACAGCGCGCGGAATATTTTGTTGATCACAATCCCCATGTAGCTCGCCGCCACCAGCGACATGCCGTACATTTCGGTGAGATAGTTGGTGGAGTAACTCAGAATGGCGTAGATGGTGAAGACACCAAAAATCACCATGCTGCAATACCAGGTGGTGCTGATGCGCAAAACGGCCAGGATGTCGCTAAGCTGGAATGACTGTTTTTCTTCGTTATTGGTATTGCGCAGGTTGTTGTTATCGCTAACAAAAAACCAGCACAGAATCCCCAATAAAATGTAGACCACACTGTAGATGATAATGACCGTTTTCAGGCTGGCGCTGTCATCCGGTGCAAAGCGAGAAAAGACCCACATGGTAAACACCGCCAGCGACATTACACCGACGCCGCGCAGCCCTTCCATCCAGCCCATAATTTTCCCTTGCTCGCTATGATCGCCCAGCAACGATGCGGCTTTAATCGACACCGACCACAGCATTAAAATCGTCGTTATCGCAAAGGCGACCTGAATACAGAGCATTACCCACAGCGGTGGATAAGTTGCCATTAACAGACCCAGTAATCCGGTAATGATCATCGCGGAAGTAATCATTTTGCGATGTGAGAATTTATCGGCAATAACGCCACTGGGCGCATAAAGAATAATAGCTGCAATACCAAAGGTACTCATTATTAAACCTATCTCGGTATTGCTGAATCCCATAAATTTTGCCATGGGAATTTGATAAATATAACGTAAATAAGCCAGGTCGAAACTAACGCCGCCGCTAAAACTAATTATCGCGAGGGTTATCCAACGGCGATATGAGTTGTGTTGCATATCGTATTCCCATTTGTAATAGACAAAAAAAAGAGAAAAGTAAGCCGCCCTTTCAGGTGGATTACTTTTCTCAGGTCTCTAGTAATTGCAATAAGAAATAACATGGAAAGCAGTGGTGTTGTGTGAGAGTAGTCACGCTTCTGCTTTTTAAAATTATTTGATAATACGAATATCACACTGTGATTACGATCACATTAGCGCTTATGCCCTTATGCTAAAAATTATATCCAGTTACCAGAGATAATGAGAAAGGTAACTTCCCTCTCGCGGGGGAAGTTACCTTTCTTTTTTTTTGCCTTACGGAAATTGGAGCTAACTATGTCAATCGAATCTCTCAATGCGTTCTCAATGGATTTTTTCTCCCTGAAAGGTAAAACAGCAATTGTTACTGGTGGGAATAGCGGTTTAGGCCAGGCATTTGCCATGGCGTTGGCCAAAGCTGGCGCAAATGTCTTTATCCCTAGCTTCGTCAAAGATAACGGCGAAACAAAGGAAATGATTGAAAAACAGGGTGTCGAAGTTGATTTTATGCAGGTGGATATCACCGCAGAAGGCGCGCCGCAGAAGATTATCGCTGCCTGCTGTGAGCGCTTCGGTACCGTAGATATTCTGGTTAACAATGCCGGTATTTGTAAGCTGAATAAGGTGCTGGACTTCGGTCGTGCCGACTGGGACCCGATGATTGATGTGAACCTGACCGCCGCATTCGAGTTAAGCTACGAAGCGGCAAAAATTATGATCCCGCAGAAAAGCGGTAAAATTATTAATATCTGTTCATTGTTCTCTTACTTAGGTGGACAATGGTCACCTGCATATTCTGCAACTAAACATGCTCTTGCTGGATTCACCAAAGCTTATTGTGATGAACTAGGTCAATATAATATTCAGGTAAATGGTATTGCTCCAGGTTATTATGCAACAGATATTACGCTGGCGACACGCAGTAATCCTGAAACTAATCAGCGCGTTCTTGATCATATTCCGGCAAACCGTTGGGGCGATACACAGGATTTAATGGGCGCAGCCGTCTTCCTCGCAAGTCCGGCTTCAAATTATGTTAACGGGCATTTATTAGTGGTCGATGGCGGTTATTTAGTGCGCTAATCCATAACGGTGGTTTCTGTTTTCTCTTATTAATGATTATTCCATTTTTATTATCAGGAAGGAATTACTATGTCTTTATCTCGCGCAGCGATTGTCGACCAGCTAAAGGAAATTGTTGGTGCAGATCGCGTAATTACCGATGAAACAGTATTAAAGAAAAACAGTATTGACCGTTTTCGCAAATTTCCGGATATTCATGGCATTTATACTTTGCCGATTCCGGCAGCGGTCGTAAAACTCGGTTCCACAGAACAAGTATCCCGTGTGCTGAATTTTATGAATGCGCACAAAATTAACGGTGTGCCGCGTACCGGTGCTTCCGCCACTGAAGGCGGGCTGGAAACCGTTGTGGAAAACTCGGTGGTGCTCGACGGCTCTGCCATGAATCAAATCATTAATATTGATATTGAGAATATGCAGGCCACGGCGCAATGTGGCGTTCCGCTGGAGGTGCTGGAAAACGCGTTGCGTGAAAAAGGTTACACCACGGGGCATTCACCGCAATCAAAACCGCTGGCGCAGATGGGCGGCCTGGTAGCAACCCGCAGTATCGGGCAGTTCTCCACACTCTACGGCGCAATCGAAGATATGGTCGTTGGTCTGGAAGCGGTACTGGCAGATGGTACCGTCACACGTATTAAAAACGTGCCACGCCGCGCGGCTGGCCCGGACATTCGTCACATCATCATCGGCAACGAAGGTGCACTGTGCTATATCACTGAAGTAACAGTGAAAATCTTTAAATTCACCCCGGAAAACAACCTCTTCTACGGCTATATCCTGGAAGATATGAAAACCGGCTTCAACATCCTGCGTGAAATCATGGTGGAAGGGTATCGTCCGTCGATCGCTCGTTTATATGACGCTGAAGATGGCACCCAACACTTCACCCATTTTGCCGATGGTAAATGCGTGCTTATCTTTATGGCTGAAGGTAACCCTCGCATTGCGAAGGCGACGGGTGAAGGGATTGCTGAAATCGTGGCGCGCTACCCGCAATGCCAGCGCGTGGACAGCAAGCTGATCGAAACCTGGTTTAATCACCTGAACTGGGGGCCGGATAAAGTGGCCGCTGAACGTGTGCAGATCCTCAAAACCGGCAACATGGGCTTTACCACCGAAGTGTCCGGCTGCTGGAGCTGCATTCACGAAATCTACGAAAGCGTTATTAACCGTATTCGTACCGAGTTCCCGCACGCCGACGACATCACCATGCTGGGCGGTCACTCCTCTCATAGCTATCAGAACGGCACCAACATGTACTTCGTCTACGACTACAACGTCGTTGACTGTAAGCCGGAAGAGGAAATCGACAAGTACCACAATCCGCTCAACAAAATCATCTGCGAAGAAACCATTCGTCTCGGCGGTTCGATGGTGCACCACCACGGTATCGGTAAACATCGCGTTCACTGGAGCAAACTGGAACACGGCAGCGCGTGGGCGTTGCTGGAAGGGCTGAAAAAGCAGTTCGATCCTAACGGCATTATGAATACGGGTACTATCTATCCGATTGAAAAATAATGTGTCAGGCAGCGTTCCGCGATGACGGGGCGTTGCCTTTTCGGCTTCTCAGGCGAGAAGCCGTTCTTATTACCGGACAATGAAGGGGTAAAGATGAACACTTCACCGGTGCGAATGGATGATTTACCGCTTAACCGTTTTCACTGTCGAATTGCTGCGCTCACTTTCGGCGCGCACCTGACCGACGGTTATGTTCTCGGCGTCATTGGTTACGCCATTATTCAGCTTACGCCCGCCATGCAACTGACGCCGTTAATGGCGGGAATGATCGGCGGCTCGGCGCTCCTTGGTTTGTTTCTTGGCAGCCTGGTTTTGGGGTGGATCTCCGACCATATCGGGCGGCAAAAAATCTTCACCTTCAGTTTTATGCTGATTACGCTCGCTTCGTTCTTGCAATTTTTTGCCACCACGCCAGAGCATCTTATTGGATTGCGCATTTTGATCGGCATTGGTCTGGGAGGCGATTACTCAGTCGGTCACACCTTGCTGGCTGAATTTTCCCCGCGCCGCCATCGCGGTATTTTGCTGGGCGCATTCAGTGTGGTGTGGACCGTAGGCTATGTGCTGGCAAGTATTGCCGGACATCACTTTATTTCCGAAAGCCCGGAGGCCTGGCGCTGGCTGCTGGCATCAGCGGCGTTACCAGCCTTGCTGATTACGCTGCTACGTTGGGGCACGCCGGAATCGCCACGCTGGCTACTGCGCCAGGGGCGTTTTGCTGAAGCTCACGCTATCGTGCATCGCTACTTTGGTCCCCATGTTTTACTGGGCGATGAAGTGGCAACGGCGACCCATAAACACATCAAAACCTTGTTCTCTTCGCGCTACTGGCGGCGCACAGCGTTTAACAGCGTCTTCTTTGTCTGCCTCGTAATCCCATGGTTTGTGATTTATACCTGGCTGCCAACTATCGCCCAAACTATTGGTCTGGAAGATGCGCTGACAGCTAGCCTGATGCTTAATGCGTTGTTAATTGTGGGCGCGCTGCTGGGATTAGTTCTGACGCACCTGCTGGCACATCGCAAGTTTTTGCTGGGAAGTTTTTTGCTGCTGGTGGCAACGCTGGTAGTAATGGCCTGTTTGCCTTCCGGCAGTTCATTAACGCTGCTGCTTTTTGTTCTCTTCAGCACCACCATTTCAGCAGTCAGTAATCTGGTGGGCATTTTGCCTGCGGAGAGTTTTCCTACTGACATTCGCTCGCTGGGCGTCGGTTTTGCCACCGCCATGAGTCGGTTGGGCGCGGCAGTAAGTACGGGCCTGCTGCCGTGGGTGCTGGCGCAGTGGGGAATGCAAGTCACCTTATTGCTCCTGGCGGCAGTGTTGTTGGTTGGTTTTGTCGTGACCTGGCTATGGGCACCAGAAACCAAAGCACTCCCGCTGGTGGCGGCGGGAAATGTAGGAGGTGCGAATGAACATTCTGTTAGCGTTTAAAGCCGAACCGGATGCCGGAATGCTGGCGGAAAAAGAGTGGCAGGCGGCGGCTCAGGGTAATAGCGGACCGGATGTTTCGCTACTGCGAAGTTTACTCGGTGCTGATGAACAGGCTGCCGCCGCGCTGCTGTTGGCGCAGAGAAAAAACGGTACGCCGATGTCTTTAACCGCGTTGAGCATGGGGGATGAACGGGCGTTGCACTGGCTGCGCTATCTCATGGCTCTTGGGTTTGAGGACGCTGTATTGCTGGAGACGGTGGCAGATCTGCGCTTTGCGCCGGAATTTGTCGCTCGCCATATTGCCGAATGGCAGCGTCAGAATCCGCTGGATCTGATCATTACCGGCTGCCAAAGCAGCGAAGGGCAGAATGGGCAAACGCCATTTTTGCTGGCGGAAATGCTGGGCTGGCCCTGCTTCACCCAGGTGGAGCGTTTTACTCTCGACGCGCCGTTTATCACCCTTGAACAGCGTACTGAAAACGGGCTGCGCTGTTACCGGGTTCGCTTGCCTGCGGTGATTGCCGTGCGTCAGTGTGGTGAAGTGGCCTTGCCAGTACCGGGAATGCGTCAGCGAATGGCTGCGGGGAAAGCAGCAATTATCCGTAAAACTGTTGCTGTCGAATTGCCAGCGATGCAGTGTCTGCATCTGGCAAGAGCAGAGCAACGACGCGGAGCGACGCTGATTGATGGGCAAACGGTAGCAGAAAAAGCGCAAAAGCTATGGCAGAACTATTTACGCCAAAGGATGCAGCCATGAATATCGCAATTGTGACAATAAATCAGGAGAATGCCGCAATAGCGAGCTGGCTGGCGGCGCAGGATTTCAGCGGTTGTACCCTGGCGCACTGGCAGATTGAACCTCAGCCCGTAGTGGCGGAACAGGTGCTGGATGCGTTGGTGGAACAGTGGCAGCGAACGCCTGCGGACGTTGTTCTCTTTCCGCCGGGAACGTTTGGCGATGAACTGTCGACCCGGCTGGCCTGGCGTTTACATGGTGCAAGCATCTGCCAGGTGACTTCGTTAGATATTCCAACCGTAAGCGTGCGCAAATCCCACTGGGGAAATGCGTTGACGGCGACGCTGCAAACAGACAAACGCCCGCTATGCCTTTCGCTGGCGCGTCAGGCGGGAGCAGATAAAAACGCCACGTTGCCCTCTGGGATGCAGCAACTGAACATTGTCCCCGGCGCGCTTCCCGACTGGCTGGTTAGCCTAGAAAACCTGAAAAATGTTACCCGCGACCCATTAGCTGAAGCCAGACGGGTGCTGGTGGTGGGGCAGGGCGGAGAGGCAGATAACCAGGAAATCGCTATGCTGGCAGAAAAGCTGGGAGCCGAAGTGGGCTACAGTCGGGCGCGAGTGATGAACGGTGGCGTTGATGCTGAAAAAGTGATTGGTATTTCCGGACATCTGCTGGCACCTGAGGTGTGTATTGTTGTTGGCGCTTCTGGCGCAGCAGCGTTAATGGCGGGCGTATGCAATAGCAAGTTTGTGGTGGCGATTAATCATGACGCCAGCGCAGCGGTATTTTCACAGGCAGATGTTGGCGTGGTTGATGACTGGAAAGTGGTGCTGGAGGCACTGGTGACAAACATTCACGCAGATTGCCAATAACGACGGTTCTGGGCTGGGGACTTGTAGGCCTGATAAGACGCGTCAAGCGTCGCATCAGGCGCTGAATGTCCGATGTGGCGTGCAGCCTACAAATCACACAAATTCAATTCGTTACGAATATCCCGTCAAAGCAATTTTTTCGCTAATGTCCAGACCCCGGTATTCGTGGTGGAAAGCGCCACGACACCCGCGTTAATCGCATTACGCGCATCTTCTTCATCGCACACCAGCCCGCCAGCAATCAGCGGTTGGCGGATTTTCTCCGTCACCCAGCCCAGCACTTTGGGCATACAGCCAGGCAGGATCTCAATACAATCCGGATTCGATTGCGCAACTTGCTTATCAATGTTGTGAAACGAAATCGAATCAACAATAAACAGGCGATGAATACAGAAAAAACCTTCCGCTCTTGCTGCTTTCAGCATCGATGCTTTCGTGCTGATAATGCCGTCCGCCTCGGTCACCAGTTTCAGAAACTGAATCACCACTTCTTTGTTCGATGCGCCTTCCAGCAAATCGACATGAATAAAGGCATATTTCCCGGCACTTTTAATCTTTTTGACGATATGACTGATGGTGCAGATATTGCCGTACAACACGGAAATAAACTGGCATTCAGAGTCGATTGCCAGTTGCAGGCTGGTATTATCTTTAACGGCAGCAATCACCGGATTCTGGCGGAGCAGGTGTAAGAGGGGCATAAATTATCCTTATTATTTATCCAAAACGGTAGGTGATGCCGAATCCGGAAGGCGGATAGCGCCACTGTTGTAGTGTTGATTCGTCGCACAGCAAACGGCAGGTGCCACACTCCAGGCAGCCGCGATAATCAACGCGTAAGTCACCCTCCGGTGTGAGCGAAAAAAGACCAGCCGGACAAGCGTTAATCAACCGTTGTACCGTCTGGCGCTCAACGGAGTCAGCTGGAACAATGTGCGGCGCATCGGCAACGCGCCAGAGATTACGGGCTACAGACATCGCAGACTCCTGATAACATCGCCCGCCAGATGCCACAGGCCGTGACGACGTAAATGACGCCAGAATAACTGGCGCAGCGGCGGAACAGGTTTATCACCCTGATCCCATAAATCACGGGAAATATCCTGCATTAACGCAGGCCACGCCCGATACCAGCCAGGGCGTTGCAAAAGCGCCGGAACATGCTGATAACGCTGTAGAACATCCCACAGCAGGCTGCGCTCTACGTTGTGATGATAAAGCGCAAACAGATTTTGCGGCTCGCGGTGCTGGCAGGCGCTTATCAGCGTTTGTGCCGCCGCCTGCGCGCCAGTTAGCGCCATATCCATGCCGCGCACGGAAATTCCGGTATTGACGCAACTGCGCAACGCATCGCCCAGCAGCAGCCAGCCGTTACCGGCGTATTGCACCGGCATACTGTGCAAGCCACCTTCTGGCACCAGATGCGCACCATACTCCAGTGATTCCGTGTTTTTGATAAGCGGGCGCACTGCCGGATGCGTTTTAAAGCGAGCCAGCAGCTCGCTTGCCGGAACACGACTTTGCGTAAGTGAAGAGAGCGGGCAAACAATCCCTAACGAGAGCGTTTGTTGATTAGTATAAAGAAATGCGCCGCCGGGTAAGTCATCACAGATCCCGCCGCTGAACAGCAACGCTGCGCCTTCGTTATTCTCCAGATGAAAACGTTCTTCAATAGCGGATGTTTCCAGCGACAGCACTTCTTTGATCCCCAACGCCATCGCTTCGCCAGCAGGACGAGTCACTAACCCGTGACGCTCAGCCAGGACGCTGTTGGCACCTTCTGCCAGCACCACATAACGGGCGCGGAGAATATCGTCACCACAAATGACACCACACACCCTGCCGTTTTCTTCATACAGCGCATCCACCGTCGCACCAGGGATGCATTCGACACCTTCTTTTTCGGCTTCGGCAACCAGCCACGGATCGAACCGTGCACGTAATACACTCCAGGATTCACCGCCGGGCTGTAAGCTGGAAAACGTCGTTGCGCCATCCGGCGTTAACAGGGAAAGGCTTTCGTGAGTGATGCGTCGTTCAAGAGGCGCGGTCAGATGAAATTGTGGGAGGAGTTCCGCGAGCGCCTGGGTATATAAACGCCCGCCGGAAAGATTTTTGCTGCCGGGGATTTCAGCGCGTTCCAGTAACAAAACGGATAAACCCGCTCGCGCGCAGCGTAACGCGCAAGCGGTGCCTGCAATACCGGCACCAATAATAATAATGTCGCAGTCGTCTTCCATGTCATGCCCCAGATATCCAGAACACAACACCCTAACATAGCGTTACTTAAGGGAAATTGACCGCCGACACACTCTTATCATTCGCCGCGATAGATACAACCTGCGGTGCAGGTTTCTTTTACCATCACCGCACTTAACAGCGGCACAACGGGTTTAACCTGATCCCAAATCCATTTTGCTAAAACTTCGCTGGTTGGGTTTTCCAGGCCTGGAATATCATTGAGATAATGGTGATCGAGGCGCTCGTAGGTTGGCTTAAACGCCGCTTTCAGTTCAGCGAAATCGATAATCCAGCCCGTATGCGGATCGACTTCCCCGGTAATTTCCAGTCGCACCATAAAGGAATGCCCGTGCAGGCGACCACATTTATGCCCTTCCGGGACGTGTGGTAAGCGGTGAGCGGCTTCGAAGGTGAAATCTTTAAATAACGTGGTGGACATCATAATTTCTCTACAGGACGATAAAACCGCCGTAGAGTACCGGAAAGGCTGTTTTTTCGCATTATCTAAAACGACTTTGTTGCGCAAAATCGCTGATTTATCTTAATGATTGGCTAAATTCATTTGTTTTTCACTGGGTTGGTTAATCTGTTTTGTTGTTAAAGACTATTGCTAAAACAGGTTAGTCGATTTGGTTATTAGTTATCGCTATCCCGTCTTTAATCCACACCGTTCACCCCGTTAACCTTACCTTCTCTTCTGTTTTATGGGCGCTGACAGGGCGCAGAAACAGCTTTGCTTACTGGAACATAACGACGCATGACGACACAGGTCCCACCTTCCGCGTTGCTTCCGTTGAACCCGGAGCAACTGGCACGCCTTCAGGCGGCCACGACCGATTTAACTCCCACCCAGCTTGCCTGGGTTTCTGGCTATTTCTGGGGCGTGCTCAACCAGCAGCCTGCTGCGCTTGCAGCGACGCCAGCGCCCGCCGCAGAAATGCCGGGTATAACTATTATCTCCGCCTCGCAAACCGGCAATGCGCGCCGGGTTGCTGAAGCATTACGCGATGATTTATTGGCAGCAAAACTGAACGTTAAGCTGGTGAACGCGGGCGACTATAAATTCAAACAAATCGCCAGCGAAAAACTGCTTATCGTGGTGACGTCAACGCAAGGAGAAGGGGAACCGCCGGAAGAAGCCGTCGCGCTGCATAAGTTCCTGTTCTCCAAAAAAGCGCCGAAGCTGGAAAATACCTCTTTTGCCGTGTTTAGCCTCGGCGATAGTTCTTATGAATTTTTCTGCCAGTCCGGGAAAGATTTTGACAGTAAGCTGGCGGAACTGGGCGGTGAACGCCTGCTCGACCGTGTCGATGCCGACGTTGAATACCAGGCTGCTGCCAGCGAGTGGCGCGCCCGCGTGGTTGATGCGCTTAAATCGCGTGCGCCTGTCGCGGCACCTTCGCAATCCGTCGCTACTGGCACGGTAAATGAAATCCACACCAGCCCGTATAGCAAAGACGCGCCGCTGGTGGCGAGCCTCTCTGTTAATCAGAAAATTACCGGGCGTAACTCTGAAAAAGACGTTCGTCACATTGAAATTGACTTAGGTGACTCGGGCCTGCGTTACCAGCCGGGTGACGCGCTGGGTGTCTGGTATCAGAACGATCCGGCACTGGTGAAAGAACTTGTCGAACTGCTGTGGCTGAAAGGCGATGAACCTGTCACCGTCGAGGGCAAAACGTTGCCTCTGAACGAAGCGCTACAGTGGCACTTCGAACTGACCGTCAACACCGCCAACATTGTTGAGAACTATGCCACGCTTACCCGCAGCGAAACGCTGCTGCCGCTGGTGGGCGATAAAGCGAAGTTACAGCATTACGCCGCGACCACGCCGATTGTCGACATGGTGCGTTTCTCTCCGGCGCAACTGGATGCCGAAGCGCTGATTAATCTGCTGCGCCCGCTGACCCCGCGCCTGTATTCCATCGCCTCCTCGCAGGCGGAAGTCGAGAACGAAGTACACGTCACCGTTGGCGTGGTGCGTTACGACGTGGAAGGCCGCGCCCGTGCCGGTGGTGCCTCCAGCTTCCTCGCGGACCGCGTGGAAGAAGAGGGCGAAGTCCGCGTATTTATCGAACATAACGACAACTTCCGCCTGCCAGCCAACCCAGAAACCCCGGTGATTATGATTGGCCCAGGCACCGGCATCGCGCCGTTCCGCGCCTTTATGCAGCAGCGCGCCGCTGACGAAGCGCCGGGTAAAAACTGGTTGTTCTTTGGCAACCCGCACTTTACGGAAGATTTCCTCTACCAGGTGGAATGGCAGCGCTACGTCAAAGAGGGCGTGCTGACGCGTATCGATCTTGCCTGGTCGCGCGATCAAAAAGAAAAAATTTACGTACAAGACAAACTGCGCGAACAGGGCGCAGAGCTGTGGCGCTGGATCAATGACGGTGCCCACATTTATGTCTGCGGCGACGCTAATCGCATGGCGAAAGACGTTGAGCAGGCACTTCTGGAAGTGATTGCCGAATTTGGTGGCATGGACACCGAAGCGGCGGATGAATTTTTAAGTGAGCTGCGCGTAGAGCGCCGTTATCAGCGAGATGTCTACTAATGAGCGAAAAACATCCAGGGCCTTTAGTGGTCGAAGGAAAACTGACAGACGCCGAGCGCATGAAGCTTGAAAGCAACTACCTGCGCGGCACCATTGCGGAAGATTTAAACGACGGCCTGACCGGCGGCTTTAAGGGCGACAACTTCCTGCTGATCCGCTTCCACGGCATGTATCAGCAGGATGACCGCGACATCCGCGCCGAACGTGCTGAACAGAAGCTGGAGCCGCGCCACGCGATGCTGTTGCGCTGTCGTCTGCCGGGTGGGGTGATTACCACCAAACAGTGGCAGGCGATCGATAAATTTGCCGGTGAAAACACCATCTATGGCAGCATTCGCCTGACCAACCGCCAGACGTTTCAGTTCCACGGCATTCTGAAAAAGAACGTCAAACCGGTGCACCAGATGCTGCACTCGGTGGGTCTTGATGCGCTGGCGACTGCTAACGACATGAACCGTAACGTACTCTGCACCTCGAACCCTTACGAGTCGCAGCTGCACGCGGAAGCCTATGAATGGGCTAAGAAAATATCTGAACATCTGCTGCCGCGTACCCGCGCGTATGCGGAGATCTGGCTCGATCAGGAAAAAGTCGCCACCACCGATGAAGAACCGATCCTTGGTCAGACCTACCTGCCGCGTAAGTTCAAAACCACGGTAGTGATCCCGCCGCAGAACGATATCGATCTGCACGCCAACGACATGAACTTCGTGGCGATCGCCGAAAACGGCAAGCTGGTGGGCTTTAACCTGCTGGTGGGCGGTGGGCTTTCCATCGAACATGGCAACAAGAAAACCTACGCCCGCACGGCGAGTGAGTTTGGCTATCTGCCGCTGGAGCATACGCTAGCGGTGGCGGAAGCCGTCGTGACAACTCAGCGTGACTGGGGTAACCGAACCGATCGTAAAAATGCCAAAACCAAATACACGCTGGAGCGCGTGGGGGTTGAGACGTTTAAAGCGGAAGTGGAGCGTCGCGCGGGGATCAAATTTGAACCGATCCGTCCGTATGAGTTCACCGGACGCGGCGATCGTATTGGTTGGGTTAAGGGCATTGATGATAACTGGCACCTGACGCTATTTATCGAAAATGGTCGTATCCTGGATTACCCTGGCCGTCCGCTGAAAACTGGCTTATTGGAGATCGCGAAGATCCACAAAGGTGATTTCCGCATTACGGCGAACCAGAATCTGATCATCGCCGGTGTGCCGGAAAGCGAGAAAGCGAAGATCGAGAAGATCGCCAAAGAGAGCGGGTTAATGAATGCCGTCACGCCGCAGCGTGAAAACTCAATGGCCTGCGTGTCATTCCCGACTTGCCCGCTGGCGATGGCCGAAGCCGAGCGTTTCCTGCCGTCTTTTATCGACAACATCGATAATTTAATGGCGAAACATGGTGTCAGCGATGAGCATATCGTGATGCGTGTAACAGGCTGCCCGAACGGTTGTGGTCGCGCGATGCTGGCGGAAGTGGGCCTGGTGGGTAAAGCGCCGGGTCGTTACAACCTGCATCTTGGCGGCAACCGCATTGGGACACGTATCCCACGGATGTATAAAGAAAACATCACCGAACCGGAAATCCTGGCGTCGCTTGATGAACTGATAGGGCGCTGGGCGAAAGAGCGCGAAGCGGGTGAAGGCTTCGGCGACTTTACGGTGCGTGCGGGCATCATTCGCCCGGTGCTCGATCCGGCGCGCGATTTGTGGGATTAACCATCAGCCCGGTCTTGTAGGCCTGATAAGACGCGTGAGCGTCGCATCAGGCAAGGCAAACAGTGAGGAATCTATGTCCAAACTCGATCTAAACGCCCTGAACGAACTGCCGAAGGTAGATCGCATTCTGGCGCTGGCGGAAACTAACGCCGAACTGGAAAAACTGGACGCTGAAGGCCGCGTTGCCTGGGCGCTGGATAATCTGCCCGGTGAATATGTACTTTCTTCCAGCTTTGGCATTCAGGCGGCGGTGAGCCTGCATCTGGTGAATCAGATTCACCCGGATATTCCGGTGATCCTCACCGATACCGGCTACCTGTTCCCGGAAACCTACCGCTTTATTGACGAGTTAACGGACAAACTCAAACTCAACCTGAAAGTGTACCGCGCTACCGAAAGCGCCGCCTGGCAGGAAGCACGTTACGGAAAACTATGGGAGCAGGGCGTTGAAGGCATTGAAAAGTACAATGACATCAACAAAGTCGAACCGATGAACCGGGCGCTGAAAGAACTAAACGCGCAAACGTGGTTTGCTGGCCTGCGCCGTGAACAATCCGGCAGCCGCGCCAATTTACCGGTGCTGGCAATTCAGCGTGGCGTATTTAAAGTGCTGCCGATTATCGACTGGAATAACCGAACGATATATCAGTACCTGCAAAAACATGGCCTGAAATATCACCCATTATGGGACGAAGGATATTTATCGGTCGGTGATACCCATACAACCCGTAAATGGGAACCCGGCATGGCGGAAGAAGAAACGCGTTTCTTTGGCTTGAAAAGGGAATGTGGATTACACGAAGGGTAAATATTGCTGCTTAAATTAAACGCCTCTGTCTGAAAAGATGGGGGCGTTTTTATTTTGCGAGCAGGATTCCTGATTTTAAACGTGAACGCCGCAGGAAGAATCAACAGGCATAGAATGGCGTTGGGTGCTTGAGGCTGTCTGGCGTTAAGCATTCGCGAGGTTCCAGATGGACAAAAGCCCCAGGCGATATTTCTATCAACCTGAGGCCAGCGTTCGAACCTAAGCAATTCGGATGTTAGTCTCTTCTTTGCAGGGAGGCAAGACATGCTGACAAAATATGCCCTTGTGGCAATCATCGTACTGTGTTGTACAGTACTGGGATTCACGTTGATGGTAGGCGACTCGTTGTGTGAGTTGAGTATCAGAGAACGTGGTATGGAGTTTAAGGCAGTTCTCGCTTACGAATCGAAGAAGTAGCCACCACGCGGGGTAAAACCCCGCGTACTGAATTGTGATTGTTTGGCCTCCTGCACCCCTTTTTTATACTCTGTTTCTGGTGGCATTGATTTCCTGCAGGCAAGGGAGTAATCATTTCAAACCCATTAAGATGCCTTCGCCAGCTCCTTCACCAACGGTAGCATTATCCGCATAACATCACGGCAGCGACGTTCTATTCTTCCTGGAAGTGCCTTATCAATATGCTGTTGATTATCCAGTCTTACGTCATGCCAGCTATTTCCTGCAGGGAATGCGGCTGTTTTTGCGCGTTGCTGATAACCATCCTTATTCCCAAGATTCCAGTTTGTCGCTTCCACCGAAAGTACAGCAATGCCCGCTTTGTCGAATATTTCTGCGTCATTACAACACCCAGTGCCTTTCGGATAGTTTTTATTCAAACCTGGATTTGTGGTGGCGGCAATTCCATGACTACGCGCAATTGCCAGTGCCCTGTCGCGCGTTAATTTCCTTACTGCTTCAGGGGTTTTTACACCACTGTTGAAATACAATTTATCGCCAACAATTAAGTTATCGAGATTAATCACCAGCAGCGTATTTTTCTTTTCGGTGTCACTCATCCGCTTGAGTAAATTCTCAGCACCTAATTTCCCTTCCTCTTCACCACTGGTCGCCACAAATCGAATACCATACTCGGTAGGCGTATTTTTCAGGCGTTCTGCCAATTCCAGCATGACACCTAAACCTGCGGCGTTATCATCCATTCCTTGTAACGTCAGTCCGCCGAGATTGGCATCTGCGTCAGCATCGCTCAGCGGGGCGTAAGTATCCAGATGCGCCATAATGATGATCTGCTGCGGCGCTTTGCCTTCATGAGCGGCAATCACCGTACTTCCCGTCACGTTATGCCAGCTCTTGCGATTATCGCGGGCGGTATAAATATACCGACTATTAAATGTCCGAATATCACTGCGATAACCCATTTGCTGAAACTGTTGGCGAATATAATCGGCAGATAACATTTCTGCTGGAGTTCCGGTCATGCGTCCCGGAAAGAAAGTAGCAATATGTCGTGCCTGAGTATTGGCAATATCTCCAGGTCTTACAGTGGCAGCCTGGACAGGGAGGATAAAGCATACGCCGAGCGCCAGGGCAGCGGTACGGTGGCGCAATGCGGAAAACATAGTGAGTCCTTAAATACCATGCAAATTTTTTTACCGCCATAGTATGAAACTGCCGCTGCGCTAAAACAATTTCAAATCTTCCTAAACGCCCGAAATCCGGTGCCTTAAGCACTTTTTGATATTAGCTTTGCCAAATCGTTATTCCGTTAAGGAACTACTCATTCTAATTGGTAATTTCATTCGTTCTCTTACGCTCCCTATAGTCGAAACATCTGATGGCAAGAAAATAGCGGTATTGCAAAGGAACGGTTATGGATCAAATACGACTTACTCACCTGCGGCAACTGGAGGCGGAAAGCATCCACATTATTCGCGAGGTGGCTGCAGAATTCTCAAATCCGGTGATGCTCTACTCTATCGGTAAAGATTCCAGCGTCATGCTGCATCTGGCGCGCAAGGCGTTTTATCCAGGTACGCTGCCTTTCCCGTTGCTGCATGTCGATACCGGCTGGAAATTCCGCGAGATGTATGAGTTCCGCGATCGTACGGCGAAAGCCTACGGCTGCGAGCTGCTGGTGCATAAAAACCCGGAAGGCGTGGCGATGGGGATTAATCCATTCGTACACGGCAGCGCGAAACATACCGATATTATGAAAACTGAAGGCCTGAAACAGGCGCTGAACAAATACGGTTTTGATGCCGCCTTCGGTGGCGCACGTCGTGACGAAGAGAAATCCCGCGCTAAAGAGCGAATCTACTCTTTCCGTGACCGCTTCCATCGCTGGGATCCGAAAAATCAGCGCCCGGAGCTGTGGCACAACTACAACGGGCAAATTAACAAAGGCGAAAGCATCCGCGTCTTCCCGCTCTCTAACTGGACCGAGCAGGATATCTGGCAATACATCTGGCTGGAAAATATCGACATTGTGCCGCTGTATCTCGCTGCGGAACGTCCGGTTCTGGAACGCGACGGTATGTTGATGATGATTGATGACAACCGTATCGACCTGCAACCGGGCGAAGTGATTAAAAAACGGATGGTGCGTTTCCGTACGCTGGGCTGCTGGCCGCTGACCGGTGCGGTGGAGTCAAATGCACAAACACTGCCGGAGATCATCGAAGAGATGCTGGTTTCCACCACCAGTGAACGTCAGGGCCGCGTGATTGACCGCGACCAGGCGGGGTCTATGGAGCTGAAAAAACGTCAGGGGTATTTTTAAGATGAACACCGCACTTGCACAACAAATCGCCAATGAAGGCGGCGTCGAAGCCTGGATGATTGCGCAACAACATAAAAGCCTGCTGCGTTTTCTGACCTGTGGTAGCGTCGATGACGGCAAAAGTACCCTGATTGGTCGCCTGCTGCACGATACCCGCCAAATCTACGAAGATCAGCTCTCATCGCTGCATAACGACAGTAAGCGTCACGGCACCCAGGGCGAAAAGCTGGATCTGGCGCTTCTGGTGGATGGTCTGCAAGCCGAGCGTGAACAGGGCATTACTATTGATGTGGCCTACCGCTATTTCTCTACCGAGAAGCGTAAATTTATTATCGCCGACACCCCAGGGCACGAGCAGTACACCCGCAATATGGCGACTGGCGCATCGACATGTGAACTGGCGATCTTACTGATCGATGCCCGTAAAGGCGTGCTCGATCAAACCCGTCGTCACAGTTTTATCTCCACACTGTTGGGGATCAAACATCTGGTCGTGGCGATCAACAAAATGGATCTGGTGGATTACAGTGAAGAGACGTTCACCCGTATTCGTGAAGATTATCTGACTTTTGCCGGGCAGCTGCCGGGTAATCTGGATATCCGCTTTGTGCCGCTCTCCGCACTGGAAGGCGACAACGTGGCTTCGCAAAGTGAAAGTATGCCGTGGTACAGCGGTCCGACACTGCTAGAAGTGCTGGAAACCGTGGAGATCCAGCGAGTGGTGGATGCACAGCCTATGCGCTTCCCGGTGCAGTACGTTAACCGCCCGAATCTCGATTTTCGTGGTTACGCCGGAACGCTGGCATCCGGTCGCGTGGAAGTCGGGCAACGTGTCAAAGTGCTGCCCTCTGGTGTGGAGTCAAACGTCGCGCGAATCGTGACTTTTGATGGCGATCGCGAAGAAGCCTTTGCCGGAGAAGCGATCACCCTGGTGCTAACGGATGAGATCGACATTAGCCGTGGCGATCTGCTGCTGGCGGCAGACGAAGCGTTACCGGCTGTGCAGAGCGCGTCGGTGGATGTGGTATGGATGGCGGAACAGCCGCTTTCCCCGGGCCAGAGTTATGACATCAAAATTGCCGGTAAGAAGACGCGTGCTCGTGTTGATGGCATTCGTTATCAGGTTGATATTAATAACCTTACCCAACGCGAAGTTGAAAACCTGCCGCTGAACGGCATCGGCCTGGTGGATCTCACTTTTGACGAGCCACTGGTGTTAGATCGTTATCAGCAAAATCCGGTGACCGGTGGGCTGATTTTAATCGATCGCCTGAGCAATGTGACCGTAGGTGCCGGTATGGTGCACGAGCCAGTTAGCCAGGCAACTGCTGCGCCATCTCAATTCAGTGTATTCGAACTGGAATTGAATGCTCTGGTTCGCCGCCATTTCCCGCATTGGGGTGCGCGCGATTTACTGGGAGATAAATAATGGCTCTGCATGACGAAAACGTCGTCTGGCATAGCCACCCAGTAACTCCGCAACAACGCGAACAGCACCACGGTCATCGTGGTGTTGTGCTGTGGTTTACCGGCCTCTCTGGTTCCGGTAAATCAACCGTCGCGGGGGCGCTGGAGGAGGCGTTACATAAACTTGGCGTCAGTACGTATCTGCTGGATGGCGACAACGTTCGCCACGGATTATGCAGCGATCTCGGTTTTAGCGATGCCGACCGTAAAGAGAATATCCGTCGCGTCGGTGAAGTGGCGAATTTGATGGTTGAAGCCGGACTGGTGGTGCTGACCGCATTTATCTCGCCACACCGCGCCGAACGCCAGATGGTTCGCGAACGCGTAGGAGAAGGGCGCTTTATCGAAGTGTTTGTCGATACACCGCTGGCGATTTGCGAAGCCCGCGATCCAAAAGGCTTATATAAGAAAGCGCGTGCCGGTGAACTGCGCAACTTTACGGGAATAGATTCCGTTTACGAAGCGCCTGAATCGGCAGAAATTCATCTCAATGGTGAACAATTAGTAACAAATTTGGTACAGCAATTATTAGATCTGTTGAGACAGAACGATATTATCAGATCCTGAGACACCACCGGGTTTCCATGCCCGGTTCGTCAAAGTAACAGGATCAAATATGCGTAATAGCCATAACATTACACTAACAAATAACGACAGCCTTACTGAGGATGAAGAAACCACATGGTCACTGCCTGGTGCCGTGGTCGGTTTTATCTCATGGTTATTTGCGCTGGCGATGCCGATGTTGATTTATGGCTCTAACACGCTGTTCTTCTTTATCTACACCTGGCCTTTCTTTCTGGCACTGATGCCTGTCGCGGTAGTGGTGGGGATTGCGCTGCATTCATTGATGGACGGAAAGCTACGCTACAGTATTGTTTTCACCCTGGTGACAGTAGGCATTATGTTTGGCGCACTGTTTATGTGGCTACTGGGCTAATTTGTACTTTCTTGTCTCCTCTGTTCATAATTCAAACCGTAACTAATAATGAGATTATGTTCTGCACGCCCTGGGTATACGTAACAATGGACAAATGTGGTACATTTGCCCGCGTTGTCGCGGTATCCCCAACAGAGGATGTAGAGTCGTCTTCGGATGCATGGGATGATGATGCCGTTTTTCAGGGGGCAGGATGGGTAAACTAACGCTGCTGTTGCTGGCTATTCTGGTCTGGCTACAGTATTCGCTGTGGTTCGGTAAGAACGGTATACATGACTATACCCGCGTCAATGATGATGTGGCGGCACAGCAAGCTACAAACGCTAAACTTAAAGCGCGAAACGATCAACTTTTTGCCGAAATTGACGATCTCAATGGCGGCCAGGAGGCGCTCGAAGAGCGTGCGCGTAATGAACTCAGCATGACCAGGCCGGGCGAAACTTTTTATCGTCTGGTGCCTGACGCGTCGAAGCGCGCACAGTCTGCGGGGCAAAACAATCGATAAATCAGCCCAGGAATTAACATGGCAACCACTCATTTGGATGTTTGCGCCGTGGTTCCGGCGGCCGGATTTGGCCGTCGAATGCAAACGGAATGTCCTAAGCAATATCTCTCAATCGGTAATCAAACCATTCTTGAACACTCGGTGCATGCGCTGCTGGCGCATCCCCGGGTGACACGTGTCGTCATTGCCATAAGTCCTGGCGATAGCCGTTTTGCAAAACTTCCTCTGGCGAATCATCCGCAAATCACCGTTGTAGATGGCGGTGATGAGCGTGCCGATTCCGTGCTGGCAGGTTTGAAAGCCGCTGGCGACGCGCAGTGGGTATTGGTGCATGATGCCGCTCGTCCTTGTCTGCATCAGGATGACCTCGCGCGATTGTTGGCGTTGAGCGAAACCAGCCGCACGGGAGGGATCCTCGCCGCACCAGTGCGCGATACGATGAAACGTGCCGAACCGGGCAAAAATGCCATTGCTCATACCGTTGATCGCAACGGCTTATGGCACGCGCTGACGCCGCAATTTTTCCCTCGTGAGCTGTTACATGACTGTCTGACGCGCGCTCTAAATGAAGGCGCGACTATTACTGACGAAGCCTCGGCGCTGGAATATTGCGGATTTCATCCGCAGTTGGTCGAAGGCCGCGCGGATAACATTAAAGTCACGCGCCCGGAGGATTTGGCGCTGGCCGAATTTTACCTCACCCGAACCATCCATCAGGAGAATACATAATGCGAATTGGACACGGTTTTGACGTACACGCCTTTGGCGGTGAAGGCCCAATTATCATTGGTGGCGTGCGCATTCCTTACGAAAAAGGGCTGCTGGCGCATTCTGATGGCGACGTGGCGCTCCATGCGTTGACCGATGCATTGCTTGGCGCGGCGGCGCTGGGGGATATCGGCAAACTGTTCCCGGATACCGATCCGGCATTTAAAGGTGCCGACAGCCGCGAGCTGTTGCGCGAAGCCTGGCGTCGTATTCAGGCGAAAGGTTATGCCCTCGGCAACGTCGATGTCACTATCATCGCTCAGGCACCGAAGATGTTGCCGCACATTCCACAAATGCGCGTGTTTATTGCCGAAGATCTCGGCTGCCATATGGATGATGTTAACGTGAAAGCCACTACTACGGAAAAACTGGGATTTACCGGACGTGGGGAAGGGATTGCCTGTGAAGCGGTGGCGCTACTCATTAAGGCAACGAAATGATTGAGTTCGATAATCTCACTTACCTCCACGGCAAACCGCAAGGCACCGGGCTGCTGAAAGCGAATCCGGAAGACTTTGTGGTGGTGGAAGATTTGGGCTTTGAGCCTGATGGTGAAGGTGAGCATATTCTGGTTAGAATCCTCAAAAACGGCTGCAATACCCGTTTTGTGGCGGATGCACTGGCGAAATTCCTGAAAATTCATGCCCGTGAAGTCAGCTTCGCTGGGCAAAAAGATAAACATGCTGTTACGGAACAGTGGTTATGCGCTCGCGTGCCGGGCAAAGAGATGCCCGATCTGAGCGCCTTTCAACTGGAAGGCTGCCAGGTGCTGGAGTATGCGCGGCACAAGCGCAAGCTGCGTTTAGGGGCGCTGAAAGGTAACGCCTTTACCCTGGTACTACGCGAAGTGAGCAATCGCGATGACGTTGAACAACGTCTGATCGATATTTGCGTAAAAGGTGTACCGAACTACTTCGGTGCCCAACGTTTTGGGATTGGCGGTAGCAACTTGCAGGGCGCGCTGCGCTGGGCGCAAACCAATACTCCGGTGCGCGATCGCAATAAACGGAGTTTTTGGTTGTCGGCAGCCCGCAGTGCGTTGTTTAATCAGATTGTTGCTGAGCGCCTCAAAAAAGCAGACGTTAATCAAGTTGTTGACGGCGATGCGCTACAATTAGCCGGACGTGGTAGCTGGTTTGTCGCAACCACCGAAGAACTGGCGGAATTACAGCGTCGCGTCAACGATAAAGAGCTAATGATAACCGCCGCATTGCCGGGCAGTGGCGAATGGGGAACTCAGCGTGAAGCGCTGGCATTCGAACAAGCAGCTGTCGCCGCAGAAACTGAATTACAAGCCTTACTGGTGCGCGAAAAAGTTGAAGCCGCGCGCAGAGCGATGCTGCTGTATCCGCAACAATTAAGCTGGAACTGGTGGGATGACGTCACCGTAGAAATCCGTTTCTGGCTTCCGGCGGGTAGTTTTGCAACCAGCGTTGTCAGGGAACTTATCAACACAACAGGTGATTATGCGCATATTGCTGAGTAATGATGACGGGGTACATGCACCCGGTATACAAACGCTGGCGAAAGCCTTGCGTGAGTTTGCTGACGTTCAGGTGGTCGCCCCCGATCGTAACCGCAGCGGCGCTTCAAATTCTCTGACACTGGAATCCTCCCTGCGCACGTTTACCTTTGAAAATGGTGATATTGCTGTGCAAATGGGAACCCCGACCGATTGCGTCTATCTTGGCGTGAATGCTCTGATGCGTCCGCGCCCGGACATTGTTGTGTCCGGAATTAACGCCGGGCCGAATCTGGGGGATGATGTTATTTATTCCGGTACGGTAGCCGCCGCGATGGAAGGCCGTCATTTAGGTTTTCCGGCGCTTGCCGTCTCGCTTGACGGGCATAAACATTACGACACTGCCGCGGCGGTAACCTGTTCAATTTTGCGCGCACTGTGTAAAGAGCCGCTGCGCACCGGACGTATTCTTAACATTAACGTTCCGGATTTACCCTTGGATCAAATCAAAGGTATTCGCGTGACGCGCTGCGGTACACGACATCCGGCAGATCAGGTGATCCCGCAGCAAGATCCGCGCGGCAATACGCTGTACTGGATTGGCCCGCCGGGCGGTAAATGTGATGCCGGTCCGGGGACCGATTTTGCTGCGGTAGATGAGGGCTATGTCTCTATCACGCCGCTGCATGTGGATTTAACTGCGCATAGCGCGCAAGATGTGGTTTCAGACTGGTTAAACAGCGTGGGAGTTGGCACGCAATGGTAAGCAGACGCGTACAAGCACTTCTGGATCAATTACGTGCGCAAGGTATTCAGGATGAGCAGGTGCTGAATGCACTTGCCGCCGTGCCGCGTGAAAAATTCGTTGATGAAGCGTTTGAACAAAAAGCCTGGGACAATATCGCCTTGCCGATAGGTCAGGGGCAGACAATTTCGCAGCCGTATATGGTGGCGCGAATGACCGAATTACTCGAGCTGACGCCGCAGTCGCGGGTGCTGGAAATTGGCACCGGTTCGGGATATCAAACGGCAATCCTGGCGCATCTTGTCCAGCATGTTTGCTCGGTCGAACGGATTAAAGGCTTGCAGTGGCAGGCGCGTCGCCGCCTGAAAAATCTTGATTTACATAATGTTTCAACCCGTCATGGCGATGGATGGCAAGGTTGGCAGGCACGTGCGCCGTTTGACGCTATCATTGTTACGGCGGCACCGCCGGAAATTCCAACTGCGCTAATGACGCAGCTGGACGAAGGCGGGATTCTCGTCTTACCCGTAGGGGAGGAGCACCAGTATTTGAAACGGGTGCGTCGTCGGGGAGGCGAATTTATTATCGATACCGTGGAGGCCGTGCGCTTTGTCCCTTTAGTGAAGGGTGAGCTGGCTTAAAACGTGAGGAAATACCTGGATTTTTCCTGGTTATTTTGCCGCAGGTCAGCGTATCGTGAACATCTTTTCCAGTGTTCAGTATGGTGCCTTGCACGGTAATTATGTCACTGGTTATTAACCAATTTTTCCTGGGGGATAAATGAGCGCGGGAAGCCCAAAATTCACCGTTCGCCGCATTGCGGCTTTGTCACTGGTTTCGCTATGGCTGGCAGGCTGTTCTGACACTTCAAATCCACCGGCCCCGGTCAGCTCCGTTAATGGCAATGCGCCTGCAAATACCAATTCTGGTATGTTGATTACGCCGCCGCCGAAAATGGGGACGACGTCTACAGCTCAGCAACCGCAAATTCAGCCGGTACAGCAGCCACAAATTCAGGCCACTCAACAACCGCAAATCCAGCCGGTGCAGCCAGTAGCTCAGCAGCCGGTACAGATGGAAAACGGACGCATCGTCTATAACCGTCAGTATGGGAACATTCCGAAAGGCAGTTATAGCGGCAGTACCTATACAGTGAAAAAAGGCGACACACTTTTCTATATCGCCTGGATTACTGGCAACGATTTCCGTGACCTTGCTCAGCGCAACAATATTCAGGCACCATACGCGCTGAACGTCGGTCAGACCTTACAGGTGGGGAATGCTTCCGGTACGCCAATCACTGGCGGAAATGCCATTACCCAGGCCGACGCAGCAGAGCAAGGAGTTGTGATCAAGCCTGCACAAAATTCCACCGTTGCTGTTGCTTCGCAACCGACAATTACGTATTCTGAGTCTTCGGGTGAACAGAGTGCTAACAAAATGTTGCCGAACAACAAGCCAACTGCGACCACGGTCACAGCGCCTGTAACGGTACCAACAGCAAGCACAACCGAGCCGACTGTCAGCAGTACATCAACCAGTACGCCTATCTCCACCTGGCGCTGGCCGACTGAGGGCAAAGTGATCGAAACCTTTGGCGCTTCTGAGGGGGGCAACAAGGGGATTGATATCGCAGGCAGCAAAGGACAGGCAATTATCGCGACTGCAGATGGCCGCGTTGTTTATGCCGGTAACGCGCTGCGCGGCTACGGTAATCTGATTATCATCAAACATAATGATGATTACCTGAGTGCCTACGCCCATAACGACACAATGCTGGTCCGGGAACAACAAGAAGTGAAGGCGGGGCAAAAAATAGCAACCATGGGTAGCACCGGAACCAGTTCAACACGCTTGCATTTTGAAATTCGTTACAAGGGGAAATCCGTAAACCCGCTGCGTTATTTGCCGCAGCGATAAATCGGCGGAACCAGGCTTTTGCTTGAATGTTCCGTCAAGGGATCACGGGTAGGAGCCACCTTATGAGTCAGAATACGCTGAAAGTTCATGATTTAAATGAAGATGCGGAATTTGATGAGAACGGAGTTGAGGTTTTTGACGAAAAGGCCTTAGTAGAAGAGGAACCCAGTGATAACGATTTGGCCGAAGAGGAACTGTTATCGCAGGGAGCCACACAGCGTGTGCTGGACGCGACTCAGCTTTACCTTGGTGAGATTGGTTATTCACCACTGTTAACGGCCGAAGAAGAAGTTTATTTTGCGCGTCGCGCACTGCGTGGAGATGTTGCCTCTCGCCGCCGGATGATCGAGAGTAACTTGCGTCTGGTGGTAAAAATTGCCCGCCGTTATGGCAATCGTGGTCTGGCGTTGCTGGATCTTATCGAAGAGGGCAACCTGGGGCTGATCCGCGCGGTAGAGAAGTTTGACCCGGAACGTGGTTTCCGCTTCTCAACATACGCAACCTGGTGGATTCGCCAGACGATCGAACGGGCGATTATGAACCAAACCCGTACTATTCGTTTGCCGATTCACATCGTAAAGGAGCTGAACGTTTACCTGCGAACCGCACGTGAGTTGTCCCATAAGCTGGACCACGAACCAAGTGCGGAAGAGATCGCAGAGCAACTGGATAAGCCAGTTGATGACGTCAGCCGTATGCTTCGTCTTAACGAGCGCATTACCTCGGTAGACACCCCGCTGGGTGGTGATTCCGAAAAAGCGTTGCTGGACATCCTGGCCGATGAAAAAGAGAACGGTCCGGAAGATACCACGCAAGATGACGATATGAAGCAGAGCATCGTCAAATGGCTGTTCGAGCTGAACGCCAAACAGCGTGAAGTGCTGGCACGTCGATTCGGTTTGCTGGGGTACGAAGCGGCAACACTGGAAGATGTAGGTCGTGAAATTGGCCTCACCCGTGAACGTGTTCGCCAGATTCAGGTTGAAGGCCTGCGCCGTTTGCGCGAAATCCTGCAAACGCAGGGGCTGAATATCGAAGCGCTGTTCCGCGAGTAAGTAAGCATCTGTCATAAAGGCCAGTCTCTTATGAGGCTGGCCTTTTTCTTTTGTATGGGGAGTTGGTGTGTTTCGTCGCCTGGATAAGACACGTCAGCGTCCCATCCGGCAATCAACATCCTATTTGCTCATCATCTTGCGCACCAGCTGCATAAACAGCTCCTGCTCTTCTCCACTCAAACGCCCCAAAAATTCCTCATCCACACTGTCGCCAATCGGTATCGCCGCAGCAAGTACCTTTTCTCCTTCGGCAGTCAGCCAGACAAAGCGTCGCCGCTTATCAGCGGCGTCATGTTCACGTCTGACTAAGCCACGATTTTCCATTCTTGCCAACATTTCTGCCAGCGTTGCTTTGGTGCTGACTGCTGCTTCTATCAGTGCCACCTGTTCGATACCAGGCTTATCAGCAATGGCGCGCATCACCGCGTACTGTGGTTTGGTCAGGTCAGGTAACTCGTGCTGCCAGCGGGCCGTATGCTGCTGAAAAAGCTGTCGTAACTGATGGAACGCTTTATTTCGTAACGCCATGTAAACTCCGGGCTAATTCTCTGTCGCTATCATAGCGGTTTTTCAGTGACGAAGAAGATGTTGTTACTTTTCAATCCTTGCCGCTGTGGAAATGAAGGAGTATGTTAATAATAACGTTCGTATACGAACAATTAAGAGAGTAAGCAATGAAACTGATCGTCGGGATGACAGGGGCTACCGGTGCGCCTCTTGGTGTGGCATTACTGCAAGCGCTGCGGGAGATGCCGAATGTCGAGACTCATCTGGTGATGTCGACGTGGGCGAAAACCACCATTGAACTGGAAACGCCTTACAGCGCTCGCGATGTTGCTGCCCTCGCAGACTTCAGCCATAACTCGGCGGATCAGGCGGCGACCATCTCCTCAGGTTCCTTTCGTACCGACGGCATGATCGTTATTCCGTGCAGTATGAAAACGCTCGCCGGTATCCGTGCCGGTTACGCCGATGGCCTGGTAGGGCGCGCGGCGGACGTCGTGCTCAAAGAAGGCCGCAAACTGGTGCTGGTGCCGCGTGAAATGCCGCTTAGCACCATCCATCTCGAAAATATGCTCGCACTTTCGCGCATGGGCGTGGCGATGGTGCCGCCGATGCCTGCCTTTTATAACCATCCCGAAACGGTAGATGACATTGTCCAGCACGTGGTAGCCCGCGTGCTGGATCAATTTGGCCTCGAACATCCTCACGCCAGGCGCTGGCAAGGATTGTCGCAGACCCGGAATTTTTCTCAGGAGAATGAATAATGGCATTTGATGATTTACGCAGCTTTTTACAGGCGCTCGACGACCATGGGCAATTGCTGAAAATCAGCGAAGAGGTGAACGCAGAACCGGATCTGGCAGCCGCAGCCAACGCCACCGGGCGTATCGGCGACGGCGCGCCAGCGCTGTGGTTTGATAATATTCGCGGCTTTACCGATGCCCGCGTGGCGATGAACACCATCGGTTCCTGGCAGAACCACGCGATTTCCCTCGGCCTGCCGCCAAATACCCCGGTTAAAAAACAGATCGATGAGTTTATCCGCCGCTGGGACAACTTCCCGATTGCCCCGGAACGCCGAGCCAATCCAGCCTGGGCGCAGAACACCGTCGATGGAGACGAGATCAACCTGTTTGATATCCTGCCGCTGTTTCGTTTAAACGATGGCGATGGCGGTTTCTATCTCGACAAAGCGTGCGTGGTTTCCCGCGATCCGCTTGATCCGGATAACTTCGGCAAGCAGAACGTCGGTATCTACCGCATGGAAGTGAAGGGCAAACGTAAGCTCGGCCTGCAACCGGTGCCGATGCACGATATCGCCCTGCATCTGCATAAAGCGGAAGAGCGCGGTGAAGATCTGCCGATTGCGATCACCCTCGGTAACGATCCGATCATCACGCTGATGGGGGCCACGCCGCTGAAATATGATCAGTCCGAGTACGAAATGGCAGGCGCGCTGCGTGAAAGCCCGTACCCGATCGCCACCGCCCCGCTGACTGGTTTTGATGTGCCGTGGGGTTCAGAAGTGATCCTCGAAGGTGTCATCGAAAGCCGTAAACGTGAAATCGAAGGGCCGTTCGGTGAGTTTACCGGGCACTACTCCGGCGGGCGCAACATGACCGTGGTGCGCATCGATAACGTCTCTTATCGCAGCAAACCCATTTTTGAATCGCTCTATCTCGGGATGCCGTGGACGGAAATCGACTATCTGATGGGGCCAGCCACCTGCGTGCCGCTGTATCAGCAACTGAAAGCCGAGTTCCCGGAAGTGCAGGCGGTGAACGCCATGTACACCCACGGCCTGCTGGCGATTATCTCCACCAAAAAACGCTACGGTGGCTTTGCCCGCGCGGTGGGCCTGCGTGCGATGACCACGCCACACGGTCTGGGCTACGTGAAGATGGTGATTATGGTCGATGAAGACGTTGATCCGTTCAACCTGCCGCAGGTGATGTGGGCGCTCTCTTCGAAAGTGAACCCGGCAGGGGATTTGGTGCAGTTGCCGAATATGTCCGTGCTGGAACTCGACCCTGGCTCAAGTCCGGCGGGGATCACCGACAAGCTGATTATCGACGCCACCACGCCTGTCGCCCCGGACAACCGTGGTCACTACAGTCAGCCGGTGGTGGATTTACCGGAAACCAAAGCCTGGGCTGAAAAACTGACCGCCATGCTGGCCGCACGTCAATAAGGAGAACAAGATGATTTGTCCACGTTGTGCTGATGAACAGATTGAAGTGATGGCGAAATCGCCGGTAAAAGATGTCTGGACGGTCTACCAGTGCCAGCATTGCCTCTATACCTGGCGCGATACCGAACCGCTGCGCCGCACCAGCCGCGAACATTATCCCGAAGCGTTCCGCATGACGCAGAAAGATATTGATGACGCGCCGATGGTGCCGAGCATCCCGCCGCTGCTGGCGGAAGGTAAGTGTTAATAAAAAAGTGCCGGGTAGAGGCTTTGCTTTACCCGGCCACGTTATTTAATTTTATAAAACGATAACCGTCTGCTTTCCGGCGAGCCGGTATCAATATAAACCTGATTGGCAAATGTCTGGATGTTATCAAACATCATATGACCAAATATAAAGAAGTCGGCACCGTTTATTTTTTGTAATTCGCTATTAAGTGATTTCTGCACACGATCAACAGGCCAGAGTAATTCGCTCTCCGCTATTTCTTTGCCAAACTGATACTCCTTCCCCGGATAATCTGCATGTGCGATGACATATTTTATGTTGTCGTTAGTGATTTCAATAATATGTGGAAGGTGATGAAATTTCAGCAACAGATCTATTGCCGCTTGTTGCTCTGAATCATTTAAATCGAAAAACCAGTCACCACCGCTGGCAAGCCACATATTTCCATCGCCAGTTTCGAATGCCTCAAGCGCCATCGCTTCGTGGTTGCCTTTAGCCGATGTAAACCAGGGCTGGTTTAGCAGGCGCAGCACGTTAAGACTCTCCGGCCCACGATCAATATTATCGCCGACAGAAATAAGTAAGTCGGTTTCAGGGCAAAAAGAGAGTTGATGTAAGCGGGATTGTAATAATTGATAGTCACCATGAATATCACCAACGGCCCATATATGGCGATAGTGATGGGCATTAATTTTTTGATAGCGTGTAGATGGCATGGTTTTACCCTGTAAAATAAGATTTCCTATTATACAGGGTATTTTTATTTGATTCGTCAGTTGTCGTTAATATTCCCGATAGCAAAAGACTATCGGGAATTGTTATTACACCAGACTCTTCAAGCGATAAATCCACTCCAGCGCCTGACGCGGAGTCAATGAATCCGGGTCGAGGTTTTCCAGTGCCTCGACCGCAGGCGAAGTTTCTTCCGGTAGGGACAGCAAAGACATTTGTGTACCATCCACTTGCGTAGCAGCGGCGTTCGGCGAAATGCTTTCCAGCTCACGCAGTTTTTGCCGTGCGCGCTTAATAACCTCTTTTGGCACGCCCGCCAGAGCAGCAACCGCCAGGCCGTAGCTTTTGCTCGCCGCGCCATCCTGCACGCTGTGCATAAAGGCAATGGTGTCGCCGTGCTCCAGCGCATCGAGATGCACGTTGGCGACGCCTTCCATTTTCTCCGGCAGTTGGGTCAGCTCGAAATAGTGGGTAGCAAACAGCGTCAACGCTTTGATCTTATTTGCCAGATTTTCCGCGCATGCCCACGCCAGCGACAGACCATCGTAAGTGGAAGTTCCGCGCCCAATCTCATCCATCAGCACCAGACTGTACTCGGTGGCGTTATGTAAAATATTGGCGGTTTCGGTCATTTCCACCATAAAGGTTGAACGCCCGGATGCCAGATCGTCCGCTGCTCCTACGCGCGTGAAGATACGGTCGATCGGCCCAATCTCGACTTTTTGCGCCGGTACGTAGCTGCCGATATACGCCATCAGCGCAATCAACGCGGTCTGGCGCATATAGGTACTTTTACCGCCCATGTTCGGACCGGTGATGATCAACATGCGACGCTGCGGCGACAGGTTCAGCGGGTTAGCGATAAACGGCTCATTCAGTACCTGTTCAACTACCGGATGGCGACCTTCGGTAATGCGAATACCCGGTTTATCAATGAAGGTCGGGCAGGTGTAGTTCAGGGTATAGGCCCGTTCCGCCAGGTTCACCAGTACGTCGAGTTCTGCCAGTGCGCTCGCGCTCTGTTGCAACGCTTCCAGATGCGGCAACAGCAGGTCGAACAACTCTTCATAAAGCTGTTTTTCCAGTGCCAGTGCTTTACCTTTCGAGGTGAGTACTTTGTCTTCATACTCTTTTAGCTCTGGAATAATGTAGCGTTCGGCGTTTTTCAGCGTCTGGCGACGCATATAGTTGATGGGTGCCAGATGGCTTTGCCCACGGCTGATCTGAATGTAGTAGCCGTGCACTGCATTAAAGCCAACTTTCAGCGTGTCCAGGCCGGTACGTTCACGCTCGCGGACCTCCAGACGCTCCAGATAATCGGTCGCGCCGTCAGCCAGCGCCCGCCACTCATCCAGCTCTTCGTTATAGCCCGGCGCGATAACACCACCGTCGCGCACCAGTACCGGCGGTGTGTCGATAATGGCCCGCTCCAGCAGATCGCGCAGTTCGGCAAACTCGCCCATCTTCTCACGCAGCGCTTGTACCGGTGCACTATCGACATTTTCTAACTGCGCACGCAACTCCGGCAGTTGCTGGAAAGCGTGACGCATACGGGCCAGATCGCGTGGGCGAGCGGTACGCAACGCCAGACGCGCCAGAATACGTTCCAGGTCGCCGACCTGACGCAGTACCGGCTGTAGCTCGGCGGTGAAATCCTGCAATGCGCCAATAGTTTGCTGGCGCTCAAGCAACACGCGGGTATCGCGCACTGGCATATGCAGCCAGCGTTTCAGCATACGACTACCCATCGGCGTTACAGTGCAGTCGAGCACTGAAGCCAGCGTATTTTCCGCACCGCCGGCCAGGTTCTGAGTAATTTCCAGGTTACGACGCGTCGCGGCATCCATAATGATGCTGTCCTGCTCACGTTCCATGGTGATAGAACGAATATGCGGCAGGGTCGTGCGTTGGGTATCTTTCGCATACTGCAACAGACAACCGGCAGCACAAAGTCCGCGCGGCGCGTTCTCGACGCCAAAACCGACCAGATCGCGAGTGCCAAATTGCAGATTCAACTGCTGGCGCGCGGTGTCGATTTCAAACTCCCACAGCGGGCGACGGCGCAGTCCGCGACGACCTTCAATCAGCGACATCTCGGCGAAATCTTCTGCATACAACAGCTCTGCCGGATTAGTGCGTTGCAGCTCTGCCGCCATCGTTTCGCGGTCAGCCGGTTCGCTCAGGCGAAAACGCCCGGAACTGATATCCAGCGTCGCGTAGCCGAACCCTTTGCTGTCCTGCCAGATAGCTGCCAGCAGGTTATCCTGACGCTCCTGCAACAGCGCTTCATCGCTGATGGTGCCCGGCGTAACGATACGCACAACTTTGCGCTCAACCGGACCTTTGCTGGTCGCCGGATCGCCAATTTGTTCGCAGATGGCAACGGACTCGCCCTGATTCACCAGTTTGGCGAGATAGTTTTCCACCGCATGGTAGGGGATCCCCGCCATCGGGATCGGCTCTCCCGCGGAAGCACCGCGTTTGGTCAGTGAAATATCCAGCAGCTGCGAGGCGCGTTTCGCGTCGTCATAAAACAGTTCGTAAAAGTCACCCATCCGATAGAACAGCAGGATCTCGGGATGCTGGGCTTTCAGCTTGAGATACTGTTGCATCATTGGCGTATGGGCATCGAAATTTTCTATTGCACTCATGGGGTTATGTCCGGTTCCCTGATATTAAATGGGGTGTGATGGTTTTTATTTTCGTTGTAATCACATAAGGCGCACATGATACCGGAGTTAATCATTTCAGGGGAAGAAGCGAACGGCGAGTTCTTGATGGTGATTCCGGGAAAGATGCTGTTTTGCAGCTTTTGCGTGATGCTTATGAAGCAAGTACGCAAAATTGCGTCGGTTGAATAAACCTCCTCCTTCAGAGCCATAGTCCCCTTTCAAATTAAGTTGTAATATAAATACACCTTAAGAGTATGGAGGCAGCATGTCCGGCAAGCGTATCTCTCGTGAAAAACTGACGATTAAAAAAATGATCGATCTTTATCAAGCGAAATGCCCGCAGGCGTCAGCAGAGCCGGAGCATTACGACGCGCTGTTTGCTTACGCGCAAAAGCGGCTGGAAAAATGTGTGTTCGGTGAAGAGAAACCTGCCTGTAAGCAGTGTCCGGTACACTGTTACCAGCCTGCAAAGCGTGAAGAGATGAAACAGATTATGCGTTGGGCCGGGCCGAGAATGCTGTGGCGTCATCCGATCTTAACCGTGCGTCATCTCATCGATGACAAGCGTCCGGTGCCGGAGTTGCCAGAAAAATATCGTCCAAAGAAATAAATCTGCCGGAGAGCCATACTCTCCGGCAAATAAGGCGTTTACGCTTTGGTGGCAATCAGGATGGCTGATGCTTTGATCAATGCAATAACGCGCGAGCCAGTGGTGAGTTTCATTTCATCCTGACTTTCATTTGTTACCACTGCCACAATTTCAAAACCCGCATCCGTTTTGATATGGACAGTGGCGTTCACTGCGCCTTCGGTGATTGTCGACACGCTGCCAGCAAACTGGTTGCGAGCAGAGAATTTCAGTCCACAGTCTTCCGTTGCCAGCGTTACCCACGGGGCTTTAATCAGGGCAATCGCTTCTTTCCCTTTCGCCAGACCCAGCGCTTGCTGGCTGCTGTGAGTCACAATTGCCACCAGCTTTGCACCACCTGCCAGCGTCAGTTCTACTTCGTCATTCACCGCGCCCATTGCTACTGCGCTAACTGTTCCGGTTAATTGATTTCTTGCTGAAACTGCCATACTGCCTCCTTTCATTGAATGTTGATCGAGTATAACCACATCTGTTAAATCAATGCCGATTTATCAATTCCCAGTCGCTTCATTCGTGACAGCAGAGTCGTGCGTTTCAGCCCCAGACGTTGCGCAGCGCCTTTAGGCCCGGCAACCACGCCGTTGGTTTCTTTCAGCACGCGAACAATCAACTGATATTCATCTTCGCCCTCCTGGGCGACAACCGTTGCGGCAGGCGGCGTTTCAGGTTCTGGTAAAGCAATATCTGGCAATGACAGCTGCAGCACGTTGCCGCGTGTTAGCAATACCGCGCGCTCAATGACGTTTTCCAGCTCACGCACGTTGCCCGGCCATTCCATGTTGCTCAGGATGCGCAGCGTCTCGGCAGGAATGCTGTCGATATTGCGCCCCAGACGACGGGCAATTTTGAAGGTAAAGGCTTTCGCCAGCAGCGGAATATCTTCCGGACGCTCGCGTAGTGGCGGCAGGTGGATCGGGAATACGTTCAGGCGGTAATAGAGATCGCTACGGAACTCTCGGTCGGCGACCATTTTTTTCAGATCGCGGTTAGTCGCGGCAATTAAACGTACGTCCGTCTGAATGATTTTGTTGCTGCCAAGACGTTCAAACTCCTGTTCCTGTAATACACGCAGCAACTTCGGCTGTAACTCCAGCGGCATATCGCCCACTTCATCGAGGAATAGTGAGCTTTTATCCGCCAGTTCAAAACGACCAATGCGCTGAGCGCTGGCACCGGTAAAAGCCCCACGCTCATGACCAAATAGATCGCTTTCCAGCAATCCGGCAGGCATCGCCGCGCAGTTCATTTTGACCATGCGGCGATTATTACGCCCACTGAGATTATGGATCGCGCGGGCAATCAGCTCTTTACCTGTACCAGTTTCACCGAGGATCAGAACGGTACTGTCACTTTGCGCCACCATTTCAACTTGTTTAAGTACGCTGTACATGGCTTCGCTGCGGCCAATAATCTCGCCAAATTCACTATCAACATTGTTGAGCTGCTCGGTCAGGGCGAGGTTTTCATCAACCAGCCGTTCTTTCAGACGATGAATTTCCTGATAGGCGAGGGCGTTATCGACAGCGATTGCCACACGTTCGGCAATCTGGCGCAGTAAGCTCAGATTGGTAGTGGTAAATACTTTCTCTTCGCATTGCGCCAGTTTCAGCACGCCCAGCATGGTGTCGCCAGACATCAGCGGTAACAGGCACAAGGTTTGAATCTGGTTGCCCCAGGTGTCGAACAACATGCGTTCATAGGGGGCTAAATCGTCCCGCTCGTGGAGATTAATCAACAGCATCTCTTTACTTTTGAAGACGCGTTCGGTGAGGGTTCCGGCTTCATCGACTTCGCTCTGTTCGTGGGCGGGATGCTGTTTATCAAGATAGTGAGTGGAGTAGATGTTGAGTTTGTTTTTACGGTGGCTGCGTAAGACAATGCTGATATCGTCAATGTCGAAATAGTAATGGATTTCTTTGGCGACTTCGCTGACCAGTTCGTCCATATCCAGGCGGGAAAGCACCGCGTTGGTGATGGCGACCAGGATGCGGAAGTTATCGCGTTCCCGGCATAACAACTCATAGTCGACATTGTTAACGACGCGGCTCTGGATTTGTTCGGTGACGACAGAAACGATCTGCGTAAAAGTTTGCAGGCGATTGAACTCTTTTTCACTCCACGGGCGATCGTCATAACGAATAAATTCACAGCCACCAAAAATATGCCCTTCCGCCGCCAGTGGCATCAGGCAATAGTGACCAAATTTGGGGTATAGTCCACCTGCGGCCAGCTGCGGCCAGGTTTCACAAAATTCTTCGTAACTGCAATGCAGCGTATCAGGGCGCGACAAAATGCTGCGTACCGGACCGTGTGCCAGAACAGTTTCGTCTTCATATTTAATGGGGGTGTCTTTTTCACGCGACGCGTAATAAGACGCACGTTGAGTCTGCGCTTGCCACAACACAATAGCCGCGTTGTCGGCGAGCGCAGAACGCTTTACCAGTTGCGAAAGAGCCTCACACAGCGAGGCCAGATCGGGCTGCTGCAATAGTGTCCGAGTGATGTCGAACAACCCTTGTTGTCCGAGATCACTCATCGGTGTATATGACATTTTGTTCTTCCAGGAAAGCACCGCAAAGCGGTGCAAAAGGTCATTGACTAACTATAGGAGATTTAGAATTTTATTAGCATATACGCGGTAACGGTTCGGCGTGTGGTAAATCGAGGGTTCGTTTCACGCCATATAGACCGGCAAGACGAACACCTTTACGTTCCACCACTTCACCAATCAGCGCCGCGTCTTTTCCCAGTGGATGGGAATGTAACGCTGCCAGCACTTGCTCTGCCGCGTTGCGTTCAACGGCGATCACCAGTTTGCCTTCGTTGGCAAAGTTAAGGGCGTCCAGTCCCAGCAGTTCGCAAACGCCGCGCACAGCAGGTTTAACCGGCAGTGCCGCTTCTGAAATTTCAATACCACAACCGCAGGCTGCCGCGAACTCATGTACCACCGCGTTTACACCACCACGGGTGGCATCACGCAGCGCTTTCACGCCGGGAATGTCACGCAGCGTCTGAATAAGCGGCGTCAGCACCGCGCAGTCGCTGACCAGTTCGCCATCCAGCCCCAGCTGCTCACGCAGGTTAAGGATAGTCGCCCCGTGGTCGCCGAGTGTACCGCTAACCAGCAATACATCGCCTGCGGTTAGCGTCTGTGCGCCCCAGTGAATATTCGCCGGAATTGCGCCCATGCCAGCGGTGTTGATAAACAGTTTATCTGCCGCGCCGCGCTGTACCACTTTAGTATCGCCAGTAACGATGGCAATGCCTGCCGCGCGGGCGGTTTCTGCCATGCTGGTCACAACGGCTTTCAGCGTCTCCATCGGTAATCCTTCTTCAAGGATAAAGCCACAGGAGAGATAACGCGGAATAGCGCCACTGACCGCAACGTCATTCGCGGTGCCACAAATCGCCAGCTTGCCGATATTACCGCCAGGGAAGAACAGCGGGTCAATAACGTAACTGTCGGTGGAGAACGCCAGACGGTCGCCTTCCGCTACCAGCTGCGCCAGATCAAGACGTGCCTGATCTTCCTGCTCTGCCAGCCACGGGTTGGCAAAGGCTTCCATAAACAGGCTGTTGATTAATTGCTGCATCGCCTGGCCGCCGCTACCGTGGGCGAGTTGGATATTATTCACGCTTCACTCTCCTGCTGACGATACTGATACCACGCGGCGCACGCTCCTTCGGAGGAAACCATCAGCGCACCAAACGCGGTTTGAGGATTACAGGTGTTACCAAACAGCGGGCATTGATGCGGCTTACATTTGCCCGTTAATACTTCGCCACAACGTGCGCGCGGGTCATCGCAGACCTGCTGCGGTGCCGGGCGGAAATGCGCTTCGGCATCGAATCGTTGATAATCCGGCGTCAGGTGTACACCAGAAGATTCAATCACGCCTAAGCCGCGCCATTCGCTGTCGCCGTTGACACAGAACACATCGGCAATCGCCTGTTGCGCCAGCAGGTTACCGGCATCCGGCACCACCCGACGATACTGATTCTCTACCTTGCTGTGGGCCGCTATTTTCTGCTCCACCAGCATGACCACGCCTTGCAGTAGATCAAGGGGTTCGAAACCAGCGACCACCAGCGGACGATGAAAATCGCTGGCGATAAAATTATAGGCATCAGTGCCGATAACCATACTGACGTGGCCCGGCGCGAGGAACGCGTCGATACCGTTATCTGGCTGTTCCAGCAAACTGCGCAGCGTCGGGATAAGCGTAATGTGCTGGCAGAAGAAGTAAAAATTCTGCACATCGCGGGCTTTTGCCTGTTGCAGAGTGATGGCGGTGGTCGGCATGGTGGTTTCAAAACCTAAGCCGAAGAACACCACTTTGCGGGTTGGATTCTCCTGCGCCAGTTTCAACGCATCCATCGGCGAGTAAACGATGCGCACATCGGCACCGCGTGCCTTTGCCTGTAACAGCGAACCCTGTTTCCCTGGTACGCGCATGGCGTCGCCAAAGGTACAGAAGATGACTTCCGGATGGCTGGCAATCTCCACGCAGGTGTCGATTCTACCCATCGGCAGTACACACACCGGGCAACCGGGACCGTGGATAAACTCAACGTTTTCCGGCAGCAACTGGTCGAGGCCGAATTTAAAAATGGCGTGGGTATGACCGCCACACACTTCCATAATCCGCAGAGGGCGTTCGGCGGTGTAAGAGAGATGTGAAGCACGTTCGCGCAGATGCGCAATTAACTGCATCACCTGTTCCGGCGCGCGATATTCATCAACAAAACGCATTATTTTTCCTCGCCATACAACAGCGCACCGACATCCGGCTCAACGTCAAACATGTTTTGTAAGGCGTCGAGAGTGTCGCGCGCTTCGGCTTCATTAATTACGCTCATGGCAAAGCCAACGTGAACCAGTACCCACTGGCCTACGCGTGGCTGACCGTTTTCATCGCAGCTGCCGACTAACGTTAAATCGACATCGCGCTGAATGCCGCAGACGTCGACTTTCGCCTGGTTGCCGTCAATGGTGCGGATCTGGCCGGGAACGCCTATGCACATCGCTGTGTCTCCAGCCAGTTCAGCCACTGGTCCATCCCTTCGCCGCTGGTGGCGGAAATAAGGATGATTTCAATTTCTGGATTGACTTCACGGGCGCAGGCGATGCACTTCTCAACGTCGAAATTGAGATACGGCAGCAAGTCAACTTTGTTGAGCAGCATCAGCGAGGCGGCGGCAAACATGTGCGGATATTTCAGCGGTTTGTCTTCACCTTCGGTAACGGAAAGCACCGCCACTTTGTGTTTTTCACCGAGATCGAAGCTGGCCGGGCATACCAGGTTGCCAACGTTTTCGATAAACAGAATACCGTTATCGTCCAGTGGCAGGCGCGGTGCGGCGTCGGCAATCATCTGAGCGTCGAGATGGCAGCCTTTACCGGTATTCACCTGAATCGCTGGTGTGCCGGTAGCACGAATGCGTGCGGCATCGTTCACGGTTTGCTGATCGCCTTCAATAACCGCGCACGGAACGCTGTCTTTCAGGCGCATTAAGGTTTCCGTCAGCAGGGTGGTTTTACCGGAACCAGGGCTGGAAACCAGGTTGAGCACCAGTTGCTTGCGGGCAGCAAAGCGCGCGCGGTTGCGTTCAGCCAGACGGTTGTTTTTGTCCAGCACGTCAATTTCGACTTCCAGCATCCGACGCTGGCTCATGCCCGGCGCGTGAGTGCCCGCTTCGCCATGACCGTAATGCAGGTCGCCTTCTTCAGTCTGGCTGGGGGTAAATTCAGGCGCTTTAATGCCGGTGATTTTCATCTTCGGGCGTGCCGCCGGGGCAAATGGCGCGCTACGAAACGCGGAATGAGGGTTATGTTCATCACCCTCAATATAGAGGTTGCCTTCACCGCAACCGCATGTTGTACACATCGCTCACTCCTGGTCTATTTCTATCCGCCGAATCTGTAAACCGTCGTCTGCCACAATCTGTAGCATGTCACCATGACACTGTGGACAGCGGCGGACGCGCTGGGTCAGTAGCGTCACATACTGTTGGCATGTTTCACACCAGCATTCGGCCTCTTGTTCTTCGAGGTGCAGTTTACAACCTTCCGCCACGCTGCCGCGGCAAACCAGATCAAAACAAAAGGCAAGAGAGCTGGTTTCGACACAAGAAAATGCGCCAATTTTGAGCCAGACCCCAGTTACGCGTTTTGCGCCGTGTTTTGCGGCCTGCTGTTCGATCAATTCCAGTGCCCGTTGGCAGAGGGTTATTTCGTGCATATCGCCTCCCATTAACTATTGCCAGCTACAAGCAATAATTGTGCCAGTGTTGATTATCCCTGCGGTGAATAATGTCGATGATGTCGAAATGACACGTCGACACGGCGACGAAATTCATCTTTAGCTTAGAAATCGCTTTAATAACAATGGATTAAAAGTTGGCACAGAAAATGCTTAAAGCTGGCATCTCTGTTAAACGGGTAACCTGACAATGACTATTTGGGAAATAAGCGAGAAAGCCGATTACATCGCACAGCGGCATCGTCGCCTACAGGACCAGTGGCACATCTACTGCAATTCGCTGGTTCAGGGGATCACGTTATCGAAAGCGCGCCTGCATCACGCCATGAGCTGCGCGCCGGACAAAGAACTCTGTTTCGTCCTTTTTGAACATTTTCGCATTTACGTCACCCTGGCGGATGGCTTTAACAGCCACACCATCGAGTATTACGTCGAAACAAAAGATGGCGAAGACAAACAGCGGATTGCGCAGGCGCAACTGAGCATTGACGGCATGATTGATGGCAAGGTCAACATCCGCGATCGCGAACAGGTTCTGGAACACTATCTCGAAAAAATCGCTGGCGTTTACGACAGCTTATATACCGCCATTGAAAACAATGTGCCGGTGAATTTAAGCCAACTGGTAAAGGGACAAAGCCCGGCAGCATGAGCTGAGGCTTTGCCCGTTTTGCAGGCGTTACGCCTGTTTGGGGATGGGCGTGTCGATGAGTGTCGAAAATGACATTTCATCGGCATGTTTTCGTCAAAAATGACAATCACCTGAGGAATGCCTGGTGAATCGTTTTGTAATTGCTGACTCCACGCTCTGTATCGGCTGCCACACTTGTGAGGCTGCCTGTTCAGAGACGCATCGCCAGCACGGCCTGCAATCAATGCCGCGCCTGCGAGTGATGCTCAATGAAAAAGAATCTGCGCCGCAGCTCTGTCACCACTGTGAAGATGCGCCCTGTGCGGTGGTTTGCCCGGTTAACGCCATCACCCGCGTTGATGGGGCCGTGCAGTTGAATGAAAGTCTGTGCGTAAGCTGCAAACTGTGCGGCATCGCCTGCCCGTTTGGCGCAATTGAATTTTCCGGCAGCCGTCCGCTGGATATTCCGGCAAACGCCAATACCCCGAAAGCGCCACCGGCACCGCCTGCTCCGGCGCGTGTCAGCACATTGCTTGACTGGGTGCCAGGTATTCGCGCGATCGCCGTCAAATGTGACCTTTGTAGCTTTGATGAACAAGGTCCGGCCTGCGTGCGGATGTGCCCGACTAAAGCCCTGCATCTGGTGGATAACACCGATATCGCCCGCGTCAGCAAACGTAAGCGTGAGCTGACCTTTAACACGGACTTTGGCGATCTCACCTTGTTTCAGCAGGCTCAAAGTGGAGAGGCTAAATGAGCGCAATTTCCCTGATCAATAGCGGCGTGGCGTGGTTTGTCGCCGCCGCTGTTCTGGCATTTCTCTTTTCTTTTCAAAAGGCGCTAAGCGGCTGGATAGCCGGAATTGGCGGCGCGGTGGGTAGCCTGTATACGGCAGCCGCGGGCTTTACTGTGCTGACTGGCGCGGTTGGCGTGAGCGGTGCGCTGTCGCTGGTAAGCTACGATGTGCAAATCTCTCCGCTTAACGCGATTTGGCTGATTACGCTCGGTCTGTGCGGTCTGTTTGTCAGCCTCTACAACATTGACTGGCATCGCCACGCGCAGGTGAAGTGCAACGGCTTGCAGATCAATATGTTGATGGCTGCCGCCGTCTGTGCCGTCATCGCCAGCAACCTCGGCATGTTCGTGGTAATGGCCGAAATCATGGCCCTGTGTGCGGTGTTCCTCACCAGCAACAGCAAAGAGGGCAAACTGTGGTTTGCGCTGGGGCGTCTTGGCACTCTGCTGCTGGCGATTGCTTGCTGGCTGCTGTGGCAGCGTTACGGCACGCTGGATCTGCGCCTGCTGGATATGCGTATGCAACAGCTGCCGCTCGGTTCCGATATCTGGCTGCTCGGTGTGATTGGCTTTGGTCTGCTGGCAGGGATTATTCCGCTGCACGGCTGGGTGCCGCAGGCACATGCTAACGCCTCTGCGCCAGCTGCCGCGTTGTTTTCTACGGTAGTCATGAAAATTGGCCTGCTGGGCATTTTAACCCTGTCACTGCTGGGCGGTAACGCACCGCTGTGGTGGGGGATCGCGCTGCTGGTGCTCGGTATGATCACCGCGTTCGTCGGTGGTCTGTATGCGCTGATGGAGCATAACATCCAGCGCCTGCTGGCTTACCACACCCTGGAAAATATCGGCATTATCCTGCTGGGGCTGGGCGCTGGCGTAACGGGTATCGCGCTCGAACAACCGGCGCTGATTGCCCTTGGTCTGGTTGGTGGTCTGTACCATCTGCTTAACCATAGCCTGTTCAAAAGCGTGCTTTTCCTCGGGGCGGGGAGCGTCTGGTTCCGTACCGGTCATCGCGATATCGAAAAACTCGGTGGTATTGGCAAGAAAATGCCGGTTATCTCCATCGCCATGTTAGTCGGGCTGATGGCAATGGCTGCGCTGCCGCCGCTGAACGGTTTTGCCGGGGAATGGGTTATCTATCAATCCTTCTTCAAACTGAGCAATAGTGGCGCGTTTGTTGCCCGTCTTCTCGGGCCGCTGCTCGCCGTGGGGCTGGCAATTACCGGTGCGCTGGCGGTGATGTGTATGGCGAAAGTCTATGGCGTTACTTTCCTCGGCGCGCCGCGTACCAAAGAAGCCGAAAACGCCACCTGTGCGCCGCTCCTGATGAGCGTAAGCGTAGTGGCACTGGCGATTTGCTGCGTAATTGGCGGTGTTGCTGCGCCGTGGCTGCTGCCGATGCTCTCTGCTGCTGTACCTCTGCCGCTGGAGCCTGCTAACACCACCGTTTCTCAACCCATGATCACGTTGCTGCTGATTGCCTGCCCGCTGCTGCCATTCATCATTATGGCGATTTGCAAAGGCGATCGTTTGCCGTCGCGTTCCCGCGGCGCGGCCTGGGTGTGCGGCTACGATCATGAAAAATCAATGGTGATTACCGCTCACGGTTTTGCCATGCCGGTGAAACAGGCGTTTGCGCCGGTGCTGAAACTACGCAAATGGCTGAATCCGGTGTCGCTGGTGCCGGGCTGGCAGTGCGAGGGGAGTGCGTTGCTGTTCCGCCGGATGGCGCTGGTTGAACTGGCGGTGCTGGTGGTGATTATTGTTTCACGAGGAGCCTGAGAATGAGTGTTTTATATCCGTTAATTCAGGCGCTGGTGCTATTTGCCGTTGCGCCGCTGCTCTCCGGTATTACCCGCGTAGCGCGCGCCCGTCTGCATAACCGTCGTGGGCCGGGTGTGTTGCAGGAGTATCGTGACATTATCAAACTGCTGGGCCGCCAGAGCGTTGGCCCGGATGCCTCCGGCTGGGTGTTCCGCTTGACGCCGTATGTGATGGTGGGCGTCATGCTGACTATCGCCACTGCGCTGCCGGTGGTGACCGTCGGTTCTCCGCTGCCGCAACTGGGCGATTTGATCACCTTACTGTATCTCTTCGCCATCGCGCGTTTCTTCTTTGCCATTTCTGGTCTGGATACCGGTAGCCCGTTTACCGCTATCGGCGCGAGCCGTGAAGCGATGCTTGGCGTGTTGGTTGAACCGATGCTGCTGCTTGGTCTGTGGGTCGCCGCACAGGTTGCCGGTTCCACCAACATCAGCAACATCACCGACACCGTTTATCACTGGCCACTGAGCCAGAGCATCCCGCTGGTGCTGGCGCTTTGTGCCTGTGCGTTCGCCACTTTTATCGAAATGGGCAAACTGCCGTTCGACCTGGCGGAAGCCGAGCAGGAGTTGCAGGAAGGTCCGCTCTCTGAGTACAGCGGCAGCGGTTTTGGCGTCATGAAATGGGGCATCAGCCTGAAACAGCTGGTGGTGTTGCAGATGTTCGTCGGGGTGTTTATTCCGTGGGGACAAATGGAAACCTTCACCGTCGGTGGGCTGCTGCTGGCGCTGGTGATTGCCATCGTCAAACTGGTGGTTGGCGTCCTGGTTATCGCGCTGTTCGAAAACAGCATGGCCCGTCTGCGTCTTGATATTACTCCGCGCATTACCTGGGCCGGGTTTGGCTTTGCATTTTTAGCGTTCGTCTCCTTGCTGGCGGCGTGATTAAAGAGAGTTTGAGCATGTCTGAAGAAAAATTAGGTCAACATTATCTCGCCGCGCTGAATGAGGCATTTCCGGGCGTCGTGCTGGACCACGCCTGGCAGACCAAAGATCAGCTGACCGTCACCGTGAAGGTAAACTACCTGCCGGAAGTGGTGGAGTTTCTCTATTACAAGCAGGGTGGCTGGCTGTCGGTGCTGTTTGGTAACGACGAACGCAAACTGAATGGTCATTACGCCGTTTACTACGTGCTGTCGATGGAGAAGGGCACCAAATGCTGGATAACCGTGCGCGTCGAAGTTGACGCCAACAAACCGGAGTATCCTTCCGTGACGCCGCGCGTTCCGGCGGCGGTGTGGGGCGAGCGTGAAGTGCGCGATATGTACGGTTTGATTCCGGTTGGTCTGCCGGATGAACGCCGTCTGGTGCTGCCGGATGACTGGCCGGATGAACTTTATCCTCTGCGTAAAGACAGCATGGATTATCGTCAGCGTCCGGCACCGACTACCGATGCTGAAACCTACGAGTTCATCAACGAACTGGGCGACAAGAAAAACAACGTCGTGCCGATTGGTCCCCTGCACGTCACTTCTGACGAACCGGGTCACTTCCGTCTGTTTGTCGATGGTGAAAACATTATCGACGCCGACTACCGCCTGTTCTACGTCCATCGCGGCATGGAAAAACTGGCGGAAACCCGTATGGGTTACAACGAAGTGACCTTCCTCTCTGACCGTGTGTGCGGGATCTGCGGCTTTGCTCACAGCACCGCCTATACCACGTCGGTGGAAAACGCGATGGGTATTCAGGTGCCAGAACGCGCGCAGATGATCCGCGCCATTCTGCTGGAGGTAGAACGCCTGCACTCGCATCTGCTCAATCTCGGCCTGGCCTGTCACTTTACCGGCTTCGACTCCGGCTTTATGCAGTTCTTCCGCGTGCGTGAAACCTCCATGAAAATGGCAGAGATCCTTACCGGTGCACGTAAAACCTACGGCCTGAACCTGATCGGCGGGATTCGTCGCGATCTGCTGAAAGACGACATGATCCAGACCCGCCAACTGGCACAACAGATGCGTCGTGAAGTGCAGGAGCTGGTGGATGTGCTGCTGAGCACACCGAACATGGAACAACGCACCGTCGGCATTGGTCGTCTGGACCCGGAAATCGCTCGCGACTTCAGTAACGTTGGCCCGATGGTTCGTGCCAGCGGTCACGCCCGTGATACCCGTGCCGATCACCCGTTTGTTGGTTATGGCCTGCTGCCAATGGAAGTCCACAGCGAGCAGGGCTGCGACGTTATTTCCCGTCTGAAAGTGCGTATCAACGAAGTCTATACCGCGCTGAATATGATCGATTACGGTCTGGATAACTTGCCGGGCGGCCCGCTGATGGTGGAAGGCTTTACCTACATTCCGCACCGTTTCGCGCTGGGCTTTGCCGAAGCGCCGCGCGGCGACGATATCCACTGGAGCATGACCGGCGACAACCAGAAGCTGTACCGCTGGCGCTGCCGTGCGGCGACCTACGCGAACTGGCCGACCCTGCGCTACATGCTGCGCGGCAACACCGTTTCCGATGCGCCGCTGATTATCGGTAGCCTGGACCCTTGCTACTCCTGTACCGACCGCATGACCGTGGTCGATGTGCGTAAGAAAAAGAGCAAAGTGGTGCCGTACAAAGAACTCGAGCGCTACAGCATTGAGCGTAAAAACTCGCCGCTGAAATAAGGAATCGCCATGTTTACCTTTATCAAAAAAGTTATCAAAACCGGCACGGCGACCTCGTCTTATCCGCTGGAGCCGATTGCGGTTGATAAAAACTTCCGTGGTAAGCCAGAGCAGAACCCGCAGCAGTGCATCGGCTGCGCGGCCTGCGTCAATGCCTGCCCGTCAAACGCCTTAACGGTTGAAACCGACCTCGCCACAGGAGAGCTTGCCTGGGAGTTTAATCTCGGGCGCTGCATCTTCTGTGGACGCTGCGAAGAAGTTTGCCCGACGGCGGCGATCAAACTGTCGCAAGAGTACGAACTGGCGGTGTGGAAGAAAGAAGACTTCCTGCAACAGTCCCGCTTCGCGCTGTGCAACTGTCGCGTCTGCAATCGTCCTTTCGCCGTCCAGAAAGAGATCGACTACGCCATTGCGCTGCTTAAGCACAACGGCGACAGCCGCGCGGAAAACCACCGCGAAAGCTTTGAGACTTGCCCGGAATGTAAGCGCCAGAAATGCCTGGTGCCGTCCGACCGTATTGAACTGACTCGCCATATGAAAGAGGCCATCTGATGAGCAATTTATTAGGCCCCCGTGACGCTAACGGCATTCCGGTCCCGATGACGGTGGATGAATCCATCGCCAGCATGAAGGCGTCGTTACTGAAAAAAATCAAACGTTCTGCCTACGTTTATCGCGTGGACTGCGGCGGCTGCAACGGCTGCGAAATCGAAATTTTCGCCACGCTTTCGCCGCTGTTTGATGCAGAACGCTTCGGCATTAAAGTCGTTCCTTCACCGCGTCATGCGGATATTTTACTGTTTACCGGCGCGGTCACCCGTGCAATGCGATCCCCTGCGCTGCGTGCGTGGCAGTCCGCGCCGGACCCGAAAATCTGTATCTCCTACGGTGCCTGCGGTAACAGCGGCGGGATCTTCCACGATCTCTACTGCGTGTGGGGCGGTACGGATAAAATCGTCCCGGTAGATGTCTACATCCCTGGCTGCCCGCCAACGCCAGCCGCTACGCTATACGGCTTTGCAATGGCGCTCGGCCTGCTGGAGCAGAAAATTCACGCCCGTGGCCCGGGTGAGCAGGATGAACAACCGGCGGAAATCCTTCATGGCGATATGGTGCAGCCGCTGCGTGTGAAAGTGGATCGCGAAGCACGCCGCCTGGCGGGTTATCGTTACGGTCGCCAGATTGCCGATGATTTCCTGACGCAATTAGGGCAGGGCGAAGAACAGGTTGCACGCTGGCTGGAAGCGGAAAACGATCCGCGTCTGAACGAGATTGTCAGCCATCTGAATCATGTTGTTGAAGAGGCGCGTATCCGATGAGTGAAAAGGTGGTGTTCAGTCAACTGAGCCGTAAATTTATTGATGAGAACGATGCCACGCCCGCCGAGGCGCAGCAGGTGGTCTATTACAGCCTGGCGATTGGTCACCACCTTGGGGTTATCGATTGCCTGGAAGCGGCGCTCACCTGCCCGTGGGATGACTATCTGGCATGGATTGCCACTCTGGAGGCGGGCAGCGAAGCCCGCCGTAAAATGGAAGGCGTGCCGAAGTACGGTGAGATCGTCATCGACATTAACCATGTGCCGATGCTGGCTAACGCATTCGATAAAGCCCGGGCAGCGCAAACTTCGCAGCAGAAAGAATGGAGTACCATGCTGTTAAGTATGCTGCATGATATTTATCAGGAAAATGCCATCTATTTGATGGTGAGGAGATTGCGTGACTGACGTTTTACTCTGTGTTGGCAATAGCATGATGGGCGATGATGGCGCAGGCCCGCTGCTGGCGGAAAAGTGCGCCGCCGCGCCGAAAGGTAACTGGGTGGTGATTGACGGCGGTAGCGCACCGGAAAACGATATCGTCGCCATCCGTGAACTGCGCCCGACACGACTGCTGATTGTCGACGCCACGGATATGGGGCTAAACCCCGGCGAGATCCGCATCATCGACCCGGATGACATCGCCGAGATGTTTATGATGACTACCCATAACATGCCGCTGAACTACCTTATCGACCAGTTGAAAGAAGACATTGGCGAAGTGATTTTCCTCGGCATCCAGCCGGATATCGTCGGCTTTTACTACCCGATGACCCAGCCGATTAAAGACGCGGTAGAAACCGTTTATCAACGGCTGGAAGGCTGGGAAGGGAATGGCGGCTTCGCGCAGTTAGCGGTGGAAGAATAATTCTTCATTAGGGAATTCAGGGAATTGAACATCAAAACAGGGATGTGCGCTTTTTTATTGAGCTTAGTGCTGCCTGCACAGGCCACCAGCTTTACCGAATATCTGCCAATGAGTGACAGCGAATACGCGCAAAAGCGGGCGCTGAAACCTCTCTTAAACATGCCTTATGATGCCGAGCAAACCTGGCATTTTAGAAAAGTGGGCGTTGCTGGCGTGACGCTTGAAAAGATGCCAAATGATGATAGTGAATGGCAATTGAACGGTAAAGATCGCGCCGGTAAATCCTGGTCTGTGCCTGTGGGGGGGCTGCAAAATATGGCGGGTAATGCGCAACTTTACCGTGCCGATCTTGATCGTAACGGCATTCAGGATCTGGTTATCTGGCGGGGTATTTCAGGAAATGGTCTGGCACCTAACGCGTTTTTGATTCTGATGACCTTTAATCAGCAAGGTCGCCCGTGTGTTTTTCAGTCCGATGGTTTTTATAGCGCAAGTGAAACTGGCATTGATGATTTGCTGGATTTACAAAGGAATGGTCACACGCAATTGCTGGATATGCAGTTTGATTCCGGTTACTGGATAACCAGTCTGTATCAGGTAAAAGACGCCAAATGGCAGCGTGTTCACGGCTGGTTTGGCAAGTTAAGCTATCCCGCGCTCACGCGTTTTACTTATACCCCCAACCGTAAACTCGTCCTCAAACCCATCGCCGGGCGCGACCCGCAAACGGAAGATCTGGCACTGACGCAGAGTTGCTTGATAAAGGGGGATGTTCTTGATGGGGTGAACCAGCTCTGATGCCAAACGCCAGATTGCCCGATGCGCTACGCTTATCGGGCCTTCCTGGTTCGTGCGACGGTAGTTGCTTACTCTAAATCCTCACCATTACTGGCAATCACTTTTTTATACCACCAGAACGATGTCTTACGCGTGCGCGCCAGCGTGCCGTTGCCTGCATCGTCACGGTCTACATAGACAAAACCGTAGCGTTTGCTCATTTCACCCGTTGAGGCGGAAACCAAATCAATACAGCCCCAGGTGGTGTAGCCCATCAGCGGAATGCCATCTGCAATCGCTTCGCCCATTGCGCGGATATGTTCGCGTAAATAGCTGATGCGATAGTCATCGTTAATCTCACCATTGGCAGCAAATTCATCTTTTGCGCCCAGGCCGTTTTCCACCAGAAACAGCGGCTTCTGATAACGGTCGTACATCATATTCATGGTGATACGCAGACCGAGTGGATCAATACCCCAGCCCCAGTCGCTTACCTGTAGATATGGGTTACGCAGCGATTTCACCACGTTCGCCGCACTGCTGTTGTTGGCGTTCATCTCCGCCGAGGCGCAGCGCGAGGCGTAATAGCTGAAGGAGACAAAATCGACGGTGTTTTTCAGGATTTCATCATCGCCCGGTGCTTTGTTGATGGTTACCCCTTTTTCGCGGAATACGCGGGAAGAGTAAGCCGGATACGCGCCGCGCGCCTGCACATCGATAAAAAACAGGTTTTCCCGATCTTTCTCCAGCGCCGCCCAGACATCTTCCGGCTTGCAACTGTAAGGGTAGAAGTTACCGCCCGCCAGCATACAGCCCACCTGATTTTGCGGGTTAACCTCATGGGCTATTTTGGTGGCTAGCGCACTGGCAACCAGCTGGTGATGCGCGGCCTGATATTTCACCTGATCCTGATTTTCCCCTTCTTCAAACACCAGACCCGCGCCGGAGAACGGGCTATGCAACATAATGTTGATTTCATTGAAGGTAAGCCAGTATTTCACCAGACCATCAAATGCTACAAAGCAAGTCCGGGCGTAGCGGCTGAAAAACTCCACCAGCTTGCGGTTACGCCAGGAGCCATATTCGGTGACCAGATGCATCGGCACATCGAAGTGGCACAACGTGACCAGCGGTTCGATACCGTACTTTTTACACTCTTCAAAGACAGAACGGTAAAAAGCAATGCCCTGCTGGTTGGGCGTCAGTTCATCGCCCTGCGGGAAGAGGCGGCTCCAGGCAATTGAGGTACGGAACACTTTGAATCCCATCTCTGCCATCAGGGCGATATCTTCTTTATAACGATGATAAAAATCCGTCGCCTCATGGCTGGGATAAAACTCGTCATCGCGCAACTGAAAACGTTTTTCCAGTCCCAGTTTCACCGCCATTCGATGCTCGCCGTGTGGGATCATATCGACGGTGGTCAGCCCTTTGCCACCTTCACGGTACGCACCTTCAGACTGGTTGGCGGCAAGCGCGCCGCCCCATAAAAAACCTTGCGGAAATACTGACATTTTCATCCTCAATTAAGACTTACTTCTTTGGCGACGGTCGGTTGTGCGCTCTGATGCTTTCGCGCCTCGGCAGTCGCTTCCTCAACAGGAATATCCTCAAAGCCGAGCAACAGTGTGAGGATGAACGACAGCACGACCGCCAGCGCCATGACGGCGAACACCCAGACGATGCTCATTGGATTCGCCGGATCGAAGAACTGCACGCTGGTAAATAGCCCCGGCGCTGCCATTGAGTGGCTGGCAAGCCCCGCCATACCGGCAACCGCGCCGCAAATAAAACCGCTGATAAGACTGGCGATAAGCGGACGTTTCAGGCGGATCGCCACGCCATATAACGCCGGTTCGGAAATCCCCGCCATAATGGCTGATGCCGCCGCTGCGAGCGCCGTCTGGCGCAGTTCCGGGTTTTTCGTTTTCCACGCCACCGCCAGTGATGAACCGCCCAGCGACAGGTTAGCGCCGATCTCTGACGGCATGACCATCCCTTCTTTGCCGGTTTCGGCAATGGTCTGAATGATGGTTGGCGTAAAGACGCGGTGCATCCCGGTCATTACCAGCAGAGGCCACAGCGCACCCATAATGGCGACTGAAAGCCAGCCCAGATAACCATGAATGGTGTAAACCAGCGCCGAAATGGCGCTACCGATCCAGATACCAATCGGGCCAATCAGCAGGATTGCCAGCGGTGCGGCAATCAACACAATCAGCATTGGTTTGAGGAAGTTTTTCGTCACCGCCGGGGTAATGCTGTCCACCCAGCGTTCGATATATGACAGGCACCAGGTCATCACCAGCGCCGGGATCACCGTGTAGGTGTATTTCACCGCGGTGACCGGAATCAGGGCAAATTCAACATGTTCACCCTGGGCCGCTTTCGCCATCAGTTCAATAAAGCTCGGATGTACCAGCACACCCGCGATGGCAATCGCCAGCGACATATTGGTTTTAAATTTGATGGCGGCAGAAGCCGCGACCATCAGCGGCAGGAAGAAGAAAGCACCGTCACCAATCACATTCAGAATGGTTAAGGTCGGCGATCCTTTTGTCAGCACGCCGCTCATCTCGAGGATCATCGCCAGCAGTTTGACCATCGATCCGCCGATAATCGCCGGGATCAGCGGTGACATGGTGCCGATCAGCGCATCGAGGATCCCCGCACCAATGCGACGCAGCGTGAGTTTGGGTTTACCCACGGGCTGTGCGGGCTGCATATCTCCCGGCAGCAGGCTGACGACTTCCTGAAAGGCTTGTGAAACGGTATTGCCGATAATCACCTGACACTGGTTGTCACTACGTACCACGCCGAGCACGCCGGGGATGGTTTTCAACGTCGGACTGTCGATAAGCTGGTCATCTTTGATAACAAAGCGCAAACGCGTCATACAGTGCGTGACTGCCGAGATGTTATCAACGCCGCCCAGTGCCGCTATTACCGAGCGTGCCAGCGCCGCATAATTTTTGGCCATCGGATTTTATCCTGTTATCAGTAGGGTAGATGTAGTTGTTATCAGTCGACGTGACGGAAAATGCCGATGCTGAAACGGAATTAGGAAACCGGTTTCACAAAATCATGAATAGTTGTCACTAAATAAGCAAGAGAGTTAATTGTTCATTTTTTATATTTGTGAAACCGGTCACCTGAATATTTTTCCCGCCGATTGCGCAAGGACAATCGGCAAACGGTGCAGTACACTGCGTTGATTGCGTATAAAGGGATGAAAATGATGACGACGATGCTGGAAGTGGCGAAGCGCGCCGGGGTTTCAAAAGCGACCGTTTCCCGCGTGCTTTCAGGTAATGGCTACGTCAGCCAGGAGACTAAAGATCGCGTGTTTCAGGCGGTAGAAGAGAGCGGTTACCGCCCAAATTTGCTGGCCCGCAATCTGTCGGCGAAAAGTACCCAGACGCTGGGGCTGGTAGTGACTAACACGCTTTACCACGGCATTTATTTTAGTGAATTACTGTTTCATGCCGCGCGAATGGCGGAAGAGAAAGGGCGGCAGTTGCTATTGGCAGATGGTAAACACAGCGCCGAAGAAGAGCGCCAGGCGATTCAGTATCTGCTGGATCTGCGCTGCGACGCGATCATGATTTATCCGCGCTTTTTAAGCGTGGATGAAATTGATGACATCATTGACGCGCACAGTCAGCCGATAATGGTGCTTAATCGCCGCCTGCGCAAAAATAGCAGCCATAGCGTCTGGTGCGATCATAAACAGACCAGCTTTAACGCCGTGGCAGAGTTGATAAACGCCGGGCATCAGGAGATTGCTTTCCTTACCGGCTCGATGGATTCCCCCACCAGCGTTGAACGTCTTGCCGGGTATAAAGACGCGCTGTCGCAGCATGGTATTGCGCTCAATGAAAAACTTATCGCTAACGGTAAATGGACGCCCGCCAGCGGGACCGAAGGGGTAGAAACGTTGCTCGAACGTGGGGCTAAATTTAGCGCGTTAGTTGCCAGTAACGACGATATGGCGATAGGTGCGATGAAAGCGTTGCACGAGCGCGGCGTAGCGGTGCCAGAGCAGGTGTCAGTTGTCGGATTCGATGATATCGCTATTGCCCCCTACACCGTTCCGGCGCTCTCCAGCGTAAAAATTCCGGTGACTGAGATGATTCAGGAAATAATTGGGCGGCTGATATTTATGCTCGATGGTGGTGCTTACACACCGCCGAAAACCTTCAGCGGAAAACTGATCCGCCGCGACTCCCTCATTGATCTTTCGCGATAAACATTGTCATCACATGTCATCGTCACTAGTGTCGATGACATCGTTTTTCCTGCATTACAGAATTTAATTTCTTTAAATAACAGTAAATTAAAAACTGGCATGATTTGTGAATGTATCGGCGCATTAACTGTCATTGCTGGAGAATTTGATGAACCGTTTCATCATTGCTGACGCGAGTAAATGTATTGGTTGCCGTACCTGTGAAGTGGCGTGCGTGGTTTCTCATCAGGAGAATCAGGACTGTGCATCGCTGACCCCGGAAACTTTTTTACCGCGAATCCATGTCATTAAAGGTGTGAACATTTCTACGGCAACAGTCTGCCGTCAGTGTGAAGATGCACCGTGCGCTAACGTCTGCCCGAATGGTGCTATCAGCCGTGATAAAGGGTTTGTTCATGTGATGCAGGAACGTTGCATTGGTTGCAAAACCTGCGTTGTGGCTTGCCCGTATGGCGCGATGGAAGTGGTAGTGCGTCCGGTGATTCGCAACAGCGGCGCAGGGCTTAACGTACGCGCTGACAAAGCCGAAGCTAATAAATGCGACCTCTGTAACCATCGTGAAGACGGCCCGGCCTGTATGGCTGCTTGCCCGACCCATGCGCTGATTTGTGTCGATCGTAATAAACTTGAACTACTGAGCGCAGAAAAACGCCGCCGCACAGCGCTGATGTTCTAAAAATCTTACTGAACTGTTCTGGCATCAAAGGAATTCCAGGAAATATTCGTAGAATACGGAGCGGGCGGTATCGCCGACCTGTGATTGCCGGATACGACGCTGTCGTGTCCGGCAGGGCGGGTTACGCAATTCATGATGGCGGGAATAACTCAATGGCAAAAAACACATCTTGCGGTGTCCAACTGCGTATTCGTGGCAAAGTGCAGGGCGTCGGTTTTCGTCCGTTTGTCTGGCAGTTGGCACAGCAATTAAATCTTCACGGCGATGTCTGTAATGACGGCGATGGCGTAGAAGTCCGGCTGCTGGAAGCCCCGGAAACGTTTCTTGTTCAATTGCATCAGCACTGCCCGCCGCTGGCGCGTATTGATAGCGTCGAGCGTGAGCCGTTTATCTGGTCACAACTGCCCACTGAGTTCACTATCTGCCAGAGCACAGGCGGCACCATGAATACGCAAATTGTCCCGGATGCCGCCACTTGCCCTGCTTGCCTTGCCGAAATGAATACCCCGGGCGAGCGGCGTTATCGTTATCCGTTTATCAACTGTACCCACTGCGGCCCGCGTTTCACCATTATTCGCGCGATGCCTTACGACCGCCCGTTTACCGTGATGGCGGCGTTTCCGCTGTGTCCGGCTTGTGACAAAGAGTACCGCGACCCGCTCGATCGTCGCTTCCACGCCCAGCCGGTGGCCTGCCCGGAGTGTGGCCCACATCTTGAATGGGTAAGTCATGGTGAACATGCAGAACAAGAGGCGGCATTACAGGCGGCTATCGCACAGTTAAAAATGGGCAACATTGTCGCCATCAAAGGGATTGGCGGATTTCATCTCGCCTGCGATGCGCGTAACAGTAACGCGGTGGCGACACTACGGGCACGTAAACATCGCCCGGCGAAACCGCTGGCGGTCATGTTGCCAGTGGCTGACGGTTTACCAGACGCTGCGCGCCAGTTGCTTACCACGCCCGCCGCGCCGATTGTGCTGGTGGATAAAAAATACATACCTGAGCTTTGTGATGATATCGCCCCTGGCCTTAACGAAGTTGGGGTGATGTTGCCTGCGAACCCGCTCCAGCATTTGCTGTTACAGGAACTGCAATGCCCGCTGGTGATGACCTCCGGCAACCTGAGCGGTAAACCACCAGCTATCAGCAACGAACAGGCGCTGGCGGATTTGCAGGGCATTGCCGACGGATTCTTGATACATAACCGCGACATCGTGCAGCGGATGGATGATTCGGTGGTGCGCGAAAGCGGCGAAATGCTGCGCCGTTCGCGGGGGTATGTGCCGGATGCGCTGGCTTTGCCTCCGGGCTTTAAAAATGTTCCGCCTGTGCTGTGTCTCGGCGCGGATCTGAAAAATACCTTCTGCCTGGTGCGCGGTGAACAAGCGGTGTTGAGTCAGCATCTGGGCGATTTAAGTGACGATGGCATCCAGATGCAGTGGCGCGAAGCGTTACGCCTGATGCAAAACATCTACGATTTTACCCCGCAATACGTTGTGCATGACGCACATCCGGGCTATGTCTCCAGCCAGTGGGCGCGCGAAATGAATCTGCCGACGCAAACGGTGCTGCATCATCATGCCCACGCGGCGGCGTGTCTGGCAGAACATCACTGGCCACTGGAGGGCGGTGATGTCATTGCTTTGACGCTCGACGGTATCGGTATGGGGGAGAACGGCGCTTTGTGGGGCGGCGAGTGTCTGCGGGTGAACTATCGCGAATGCCAGCACCTGGGCGGCTTGCCAGCGGTGGCGCTTGCTGGGGGCGATTTGGCTGCAAAGCAGCCGTGGCGTAACCTGCTGGCGCAGTGCCTGCGCTTTGTGCCGGAGTGGCAGAATTACCCTGAAACGGCAAGTGTGCAACAGCAAAACTGGAGCGTGCTGGCGCGGGCCATTGAGCGTGGAATTAACGCGCCGCTGGCGTCATCGTGTGGGCGTTTGTTTGATGCTGTGGCGGCGGCACTGGGCTGTGCGCCAGCCACGTTAAGTTATGAAGGTGAAGCGGCTTGTGCTCTGGAGGCGCTCGCAGCTTCATGCGACGGAGTGACGCATCCGGTGACGATGCCGCTGGTGGACAATCAACTGGATCTCGCCACTTTCTGGCAGCAGTGGCTGAACTGGCAGGCACCGGTTAATCAACGCGCGTGGGCGTTTCATGATGCGCTGGCGCAGGGTTTTGCCGCGTTGATGCGTGAGCAGGCCACGATGCGCGGTATCACTACGCTGGTATTTAGCGGTGGGGTTATTCATAACCGATTGCTGCGTACACGCCTGGCGCATTATCTCGCTGATTTCACATTACTCTTTCCGCAGAGTTTACCGGCGGGTGATGGCGGCTTGTCTCTGGGGCAGGGGGTTATTGCTGCGGCGCGCATCCTGCATGCTGCATAGTGGCGGATGTGGCGTAACTAAGCGTTAAAAGTAGCGCGGACAGTCCCCTCGCCCTTTGGGCGAGGGAGAAAACCATGCCTACATCGGCAACGTTTTCAACAATCCAAACGCCTCTTTCATCCGATCCTCACTGACCACAAAGGCGCGAAGCTGGTCTGTATCGTCAACGCCGCGTGCCACCATTCCCTGATGTTCGGTACAAATCTGCCAGCGCAAATCCCGACGCTGGGTTTCGCCTGCCAGATGAAGCGGTAATTCCGGCGTTTTGATTTTTACCAGCATCGCCGGTAGTTTCAGCGGCGTGTTATTGCCGAGAAGATTTTTTGCCAGCACCATCGCGCTAAGTTGAATCGGCTGGAGGAACGGCAATACCTGACCGTTAATTTCCGCGCAATCGCCCAGCGCATAAATATCGGCATTACTGGTTTGCAGATAACTATCGACGCAAACGCCACGATTAATCGTCAGCCCGGCGCGTCGTGCCAGGGCGGTTTCCGGGCGCAGTCCGGTGGCGGCAATTACCGCATCCACTTCGATGCAGCGCTGGCGGTCCAGCGTTACCAGAATGCCAGAATCTGTTTTTTCCAGTCCCTGCAACTGAGATTTTAACAGCAGATGAACGCTCATCTCCGTCAACCGATGCTGCAAGCGGCTGCTTACTTCCGGTGGCATTAACGACGCCAGAATACTGGCAGCGTTGTCGATCAGCGTGACCGCTTTGCCTGCCCGACAAAAATCCATCGCCAGCTCGCTACCAATCAAGCCACCGCCAACAATCAACACGCGTCGGGCATCCCGCAGTTGCGTTTCACAGGCGCGATACTCTTGCTGACTATTTAACGTCAGCATTAACTCACGCCCGGGCACTGGCGGGACAAAGGCGCTGGCACCGGTTGCCAGCACTAACTTGTCGTATTGCCACTGATTATTCTGACTTTTCACCACATGGGCTTCGGCATCGATATCCGTTACCCAGGTGTGCGGAAACAGGCGCAGATTAAACTGCTCGGCAAATTCACCTGCCGTCTGGCGGGTAAGGTCGTCGGCACGTTGCCCCTGACTGATAACATGGCTGAGGTCAGGTTTGTTGTACTCATCCATGCTGTCGGCGGCAATCAGAGTTAATGGAATACTGGCGTCCTGTTTGCGAATATTTTTCACCAGTTGGCGGGCGGCGAAGCCCGAACCAATGATCACAATGCTGTTGCTCATTTTGCCTCCGATGCCAGTTCGTCAAAGACGTCTTTGCCGAGAGAGCATTCCGGGCACAGGAAGTTATCCGGGACTTCACTCCACGGCGTTCCTGGCGCAACGTCCTGCATTGGCTCACCTTTTGCCGGATCGTAAATCCACTGGCAGACGCTGCATTGCATCCGTGGGCCGAGGTCAGCCGTCGTGGTGGCAGAGGTTTCTTCTTTAACTACCGTATTCACCGTGCTCTGCGGCAGCGGCGCGAGCGCCCACTGACGGGCGATTTCGCGACCGTGTTCACGGCATAACTCCAGAGCGTCCTGGTCCGGTCGCCATTTGGCTTTCAGGCTAAGCGACATTTCGAAACCCGCATCCTGCAGGCGCGTGGAAAGACGATCCACCGCACCGCCGCTCCAGCCGTGAGAGCCGAAAGCACTGGCGCGTTTGTTACGGAAGCGTAATCCGGTCATCTCCTCCACCAGCCCGGCGATTTTCGGCATCATCACATTATTCATCGTCGAAGTGCCGACCAGGACGCCTTTTGAGCGGAAGACATTGGTCAGGATTTCGTTTTTATCGCTTCGGGCAACGTTGAAAATTTTCACCGCCACGCGTGGGTCGGTTTCCGCAATCCCCTGGGCGATAGCGTCAGCCATCATGCGGGTGTTATTCGACATGGTGTCGTAGAAAATGGTGATTCTGTCTTCCTGATAATCCGCCGCCCATTTCAGGTACAGCTCGACAATTTGCGTCGGGTTATCGCGCCATACCACGCCGTGAGAGGTCGCTATCATATCGACTGGCAAGTTAAAGCCCAGGATCTCGGTAATTTTCGGCGTTACCAGGCGGCTGAACGGCGTCAGGATATTGGCGTAGTAACGCTGGCACTGCTCGAAAAGCTCCGTCTGATCCACTTCATCGTTGAACAGATGCTCGTCGCAGTAGTGCTGACCGAAAGCATCGTTACTGAACAGCACCGCGTCGCCTGTCAGGTAAGTCATCATACTGTCCGGCCAGTGCAGCATTGGCGTTTCGACAAAAATGAGCTGTTTGCCGTTGCCGATATCCAGCGTGTCGCCTGTTTTCACCACATTAAAATTCCACTCCGGATGATGGTGATGACCATTTATCGAGTCGATAGCGTTGGCAGTACAGTAGATCGGCGTATCGGGAATTTGTGCCATCAGTTCGGTCAGCGCCCCGGCGTGGTCCTCTTCAGCATGGTTAATTACGATGTAATCGATATCCGCCAGATCGATTTCATTACGCAGGTTCTGCACAAATTCGCGGCTGAATTTATGGTCAACGGTGTCGATCAGCACGTTTTTTTCTTCGCGGATGAGGTAGCTGTTGTAGCTGCTGCCGCGCAGCGTTTTATATTCTGTACCGTGAAAATCACGTACTTCCCAGTCACGTTGACCAACCCAATGAATGTTATTTTTCACCACAATAGACATAGCAACCTCAATTTATTCAGCGTGTTCTAAAAAGATGTCTTGCTAATTGCAGATTGCGTGCCAGTTTTTTATCTGATTGTTTTTACTCTATAAATAAAATTGTGCTCATTAATGAGTAGTCAAAATGACTATCAATAAAATGGTCGATATGACAATATCTATAGTCAAATTGACAGTGAGGCAAAGATGAGTTTTTCCGTTGATGTGCTGGCGAATATCGCCATCGAATTGCAGCGTGGGATTGGTCATCAGGATCGTTTTCAGCGCCTGATCACCACGCTGCGTCAGGTGCTGGAGTGTGATGCCTCTGCGTTGCTACGTTACGACTCGCGGCAGTTTATTCCGCTTGCCATCGACGGGCTGGCGAAGGATGTACTCGGTAGACGCTTTGCGCTGGAAGGGCATCCACGGCTGGAAGCGATTGCCCGCGCCGGGGACGTGGTACGCTTTCCCGCAGACAGCGAATTGCCCGATCCTTATGACGGTTTGATTCCAGGGCAGGAGAGTCTGAAGGTTCACGCCTGCGTTGGTTTGCCGTTGTTTGCCGGGCAAAACCTGATTGGCGCATTGACGCTCGACGGGATGCAGCCCGATCAGTTCGATGTTTTCAGCGACGAAGAGTTACGGCTGATTGCCGCACTGGCGGCGGGAGCGTTAAGCAATGCGTTACTGATTGAACAACTGGAAAGCCAGAATATGCTGCCAGGCGATGCCGCGCCGTTTGAAGCGGTGAAACAGACGCAGATGATTGGTTTGTCCCCAGGCATGACGCAATTGAAAAAAGAGATTGAGATTGTGGCGGCATCCGATCTCAACGTTTTAATTAGCGGTGAGACGGGAACCGGTAAGGAGCTGGTGGCGAAAGCGATTCATGAAGCCTCGCCACGGGCGGTGAATCCGCTGGTCTATCTCAACTGTGCCGCACTGCCGGAAAGTGTGGCGGAAAGTGAGTTGTTCGGGCATGTGAAAGGGGCGTTTACTGGTGCTATCAGTAACCGCAGCGGGAAGTTTGAAATGGCGGATAACGGCACGCTGTTTCTCGATGAGATCGGCGAGTTGTCGTTGGCATTGCAGGCCAAGCTGCTGAGGGTGTTGCAGTATGGCGATATTCAACGCGTTGGCGATGACCGCAGTTTGCGGGTCGATGTGCGCGTGCTGGCGGCGACTAACCGTGACTTACGCGAAGAGGTACTGGCAGGGCGATTTCGCGCTGACTTATTCCACCGCCTGAGCGTGTTTCCACTTTCAGTGCCGCCGCTGCGTGAGCGGGGCGATGATGTCATTCTGCTGGCGGGGTATTTCTGCGAGCAGTGTCGTTTGCGGCTGGGGCTCTCCCGAGTGGTATTAAGTGCCGGAGCGCGAAATTTACTGCAACACTACAATTTTCCGGGGAACGTTCGTGAACTGGAACATGCTATTCATCGGGCGGTAGTGCTGGCGAGAGCAACCCGCAGCGGCGATGAAGTGATTCTTGAGGCGCAACATTTTGCTTTTCCTGAGGTGACGTTGCCGCCGCCAGAAGTGGCGGCGGTGCCCGTTGTTAAGCAAAACCTGCGTGAAGCGACAGAAGCGTTCCAGCGTGAAACCATTCGTCAGGCACTGGCGCAAAATCATCACAACTGGGCCGCCTGTGCGCGGATGCTGGAAACCGACGTCGCCAACCTGCATCGGCTGGCGAAACGTCTGGGGCTGAAGGATTAAATAATCCCGGCCTGATAGAAATCCTGCAGGTTAATTGCGCCGGTGAGTTTGCCGTTTTCATCCACTACCGGTGCGGCGGTGATTTTGCGTTTCATCAGGATTTCTTTGGCGTCGATGGCACGGCTTTGCGATTGCAACGTGGTGCCGCCGACCGTCATCGCTTCATTGACTGGCGTGGTGAGTGCGCCGCCGCCAACCAGCCAGCGACGTAAATCGCCGTCGGTAAAGACGCCTTGTACCTGTTGTTGAGCGTCACATACCGCCACCAGCCCCAGACCAGTGCGGCTGAGTTCCAGCATCGCATCCATCACGCTGGCGGTTAACGCTACCTGCGGAATAGCGTCATCACGGCGCATCAGATGATGCACTTTATTCAGCAAGCGAGCGCCCAGTGCCCCGGCTGGGTGGGAGCGGGCAAAATCTTCTTCATTAAAACCACGCGCCTGCATGACTGCCATCGCCAACGCGTCGCCCATCATCAGGGTATTCACGGTGCTGGAGGTCGGCGCAAGATGCATCGGGCAGGCTTCGCGTTCTACGGAGATATCCAGCACCGCTTTCGCCGCCAGGCCCAGCGGTGACGTCGGTTTTCCGGTCATTGCCAGCAGCGCGATAGATTTGTCTTCCAGACGCGGAATAATGAGATCCAGTTCCTTCGCGCCACCGGAGTAAGAGATAAACAGCATCACATCGCGGCTTTCAATCATCCCCAGATCGCCGTGCAGTGCTTCTGCCGGATGGACAAAAAAAGCCGGTGTGCCAGTGCTGGCAAGCGTTGCGGCGATTTTCTTACCAATGTGGCCCGATTTGCCAATTCCCGAAACCACCACTTTGCCTTCGCAGTGCAGGATGATATTGGCGGCGCGAACAAAATCATCGCCCAGACGTTCCGGTAAATGGCTTGCTTCCTGCAACTCCAGCATTAACGTCTGACGTCCCGCGTTCAGTAGTGCTTCACTCATTGCTCTCTCCGGTTATGATCACGTCGATCCCTTTTTCTTCCAGCGCCTGACGAAACGCTGGATCGATACCTGCGTCGGTAATCAGCTTATCGACGCTTTCAAGACTACAAACCACGTTGGGGCTTTTACGACCAAACTTCGATGAGTCAGCCATCAAAATCACTTCGCGCGCGGCATTACACATCGCCTTACTGACGGTATAGACCTCGTTGAAGGTGGTTACGCCCGCATTGAGATCGATGCCGTCGGTGCCCATAAACAATTTATCGAAGGTGAAATGCTCGAAGGCATTCTCTGCCAGTTGCCCGTGAAATGAGGCCGATTTTTTACGAAATGTTCCGCCTGGCATCAGGATAGTTTGTTCGTTATCCAGTTCGGATAGCGCATTGACGATATGCAGGCTGTTGGTCATCACTGTGATGTTATTAAAGCGCGAGAGCAGGGGAACCATCTGCAAAACGGTACTGCCAGCATCAAGAATGATCGAATCGCCATCATGGATAAAACTAACGGCAGCTTCTGCAATCAGCTCTTTCTTGTGGGTGTTGATGAGTGTTTTATGATCGATAGGCGGATCGGATTCCTCTTTATTCAACACCACTCCGCCATAAGTACGAATGACGGTTCCGGCATGTTCCAGAATGACCAGATCTTTGCGAATGGTTGTTCCTGTGGTGTCAAAGTATTGCGCCAATTCTTCAACCGAGCATTTACCCTGCTTTTGCAGATACTCCAGAATGGCGGCCTGACGCTGACGAGGTTTCATGGGCGTGATTACCTGATTTAGGTTTCAAAATGATAACTTCGCAAGCAAGTAACATTCACAACGAAATTATCCACGTTTCAGTTTAAGCGCCAATGATAGAGCATTCTGTGATAGTGGATCATGGGGAAAGATCACATCGGGCTGTAAATCACCCGCATGCATACCGGTAATTGCGGGAATTTTTTGCGGTCGGGCGAAGACGGTCAGTCCTTTCATAAACAAGGTGTCGACGATGCGCTGCTGATCGTCCAGCGCGATGGCGACCACGACCCGCGGTTTAAAGCGCCCGCTGGAACGGCCCACGCCAACCCGCCCTTGCTGGCATAGTGTGTCGAAGGCACGGTTAAAACGAGAAATTTGCCAGCCGCCTAAGGCCAGTTGCGCACACCAGGCGATAACGGCGACAGTGATGAGTGCGGATACCATAACTTTTCCTTAATGTAGTGGCGGAAGTCCTGTATGCCTGATGAGCGTAGCGCATCAGGCATTCTATAGTCTCACGGAGATCCTTAACGGATCTCCGCTGTTGATCAGAACATCACCTGACCACCGGTGACATTGATCGACTGTCCGGTGCAGTACGACGCCTTAGGACTGGCGTAGAACAGCAGCATATTCAGCACATCCTGATAATCGCAGCCGCGTTTGAGCGGTACTTTATCGATGTAATACTGCTCGACTTGGTCCGGTTTGATACCCAGCTTGGTCGCGTATTGTGGCAATAGCGACTGGAACATAGGCGATTTCAGCAGGTTACCGAGCATCAGCGAATGCACCGTAATGCCGTATTCCGCCAGATCCAGCGCCAGTGATTGAGTCAGCCCTACGCCGCCAAATTTCGCGGCGCTATAACCAGAGTTGTGTTTGCTGCCCACTTTGCCGGATTTTGAGTTGATCTGAATAATGCGCCCCTGAATCCCGTCGCGGATCATCAAACGCGAAAATTCACGCGCACACAGGAAATAACCCACCAGATTCACCTGTAGCGAACGGTCAAAATCGCCGAGCTGGAAGTCGCTGATAAAGGCTGCTTTTGCTATTCCGGCGCTGTAGACCAGCAAATCCACGCGACCAAAGATTTCATCTACCCCACGAGAGAGCGCCAGAACGCTTTGCTCGCTAGTGGCGTCAGCACCAAAACCGTACGCCATACCTTCACCATATTCGGCGTTAATTTCTTGTGCCACATTTGCGGCTTTGTCGCTCTGAATATCGACAACCGCGACGCGATACCCCTCGGCAGCCAGACCGTGGCACAGGAACGCGCCTAATGTTTGCCCACCACCGATGACAACGGCAACCTGATTCATTTTTTACTCCTTAACAGATTCAAACTTCAAAACCGATCCCGGCGCGATATCGTCGGGTACAGGGCCTGCCACATGGACAGTGCCCGGAAATTCCGCTTCGCTTAAACCATCGAAGCGCAGGGTGACATGACCCAGTTCGCGAAGGTTGTCTTCCGCCACGCTGCCAACGGCGGTCACCGGATAGTGATGCTGCCCGAGAGAAAATTGCAAACCGGGATGGAGTGCACCTTTCAACTCGCCGTGGCAATGAATGAAGCAATACTCTTCGAGATCCGCAGGCGCGCCTTCACGAAAGGTGATGAGCATCTGGTCGCTGAGGGCGTCAGTGGCGCTCGCGCCAATACGGGTGATGGTGGTCTGATAAATAACGGTCATGTTTCAGCCTCTATTGATAGATAAAACCGGAGACAAACCAGGCGATCAGTACAGTTGGCGCGCCGGTTAAAAAGCGGCTCACCAGAACAGAAGGGACACCGACGCGAACCGTGTCCTGACGAGCTTCCGCCAGCGACAAACCGACCGGGATGAAGTCGCAGGCCGCCTGCGCGTTGATGGCAAACAACGCTGGTAAAGCCAGATGTGGCGGAATATTGCCAAGGCCAATCTGCACACCAATCAATACGCCGATAACCTGCGCGATAACTGCGCCTGGGCCGAGGAAAGGTGAAAGCAGCGGGAAGGAGCAGATGAGCGCCAGCATGACCAGCCCCAGTGGATGGCTCGCCAGCGGAGCAAGACCGTGGGCAATCCAGTCGCCAAGACCGGAAGCCATAATGATGCCGATAAGCGCCGAGACGAACGCCATAAACGGCAGAATGGTTTTTAATACAGTGTCGATGGTGTCACGGCCAGACTGGAACAGCACGGCAACGGCAGAACCCATACCCATTCCCACCTTCGCCAGTAAACCATCGCTTTGTTCGGTGATTTTCTTGCTGGTGTCATAGTCACGGCCCACGGAAGAGGGTTGTGGTGTCGCATCACCCACTACAGTGATGTTTTCTTCTTTTACGCCAGAGACATAAATATCTTCCACAATGTACTGCGCCAGTGGACCGGACTTGCCCGTCGAGTGGATATTAATGGTGGGAATACGTCGTTTCGGATAGATGCCGCAGCGTAATGTGCCGCCACAGTCGATTACCGCGACACCAATTTCCGCCTCCGCGGGTTCACCTTCTTTAAATCCGTCAATAGCCTGCCAGCCAGTAAGCTGTGCCAGTTTGTCAACAATCGCAGGCCGGGTACCGGCGGTGATATAGACGATTTTTTTTCCCGGTTTGGCTTCCAGCTCAAGCGGGCCGCCCCAGCCACCCGTTCCTTTTTCGATCCGAATACGCGTCATGATGTTGCTCCTGCCAGATGAACTTTTTGTTCAAGTTGAATGCCCATCTTTTTCTCAAAAATAGCGGTGGTCAGATCGGTCACCCAGCCGCGGAAGAAGTTGGTGACCAGACCAACCAGCAGATAACTCACCGCCAGTGGGCCAAGTGGCAGGTTCAGCGTTGTCAGACCGCTGGCAATGCCAAGATAAACAAACAGTTCGCCTGGGTTGATATGGGGGAAGAGGCCATTCATTGAGTGGCAGCTATAAGAGGCGGCCGCGTAATAGCTGGGTTTGTACTTTTCCGGCATAAAGCGACCCAGGCTTAAGGTCATCGGATTGCAAAAGACAAACGTGCCAATGCACGGTAACAGCAGATAACGGGAAACAGGGTTACCGGCGCAACGTTGAGCAAAACGTTCAATACGATTCTGACCGATAAAATTAATCAGTGCGTTCATGATAACCAGCAGACTAATCAACAGCGGAAGAATGCCGGTCACCATCCCGGTAAACACCTCTCCGCCCTTTTGGAACAGCCCGATAAACCACTCTGCACCATGAGTAATGGTTTCTATCATTGTTCTCTCCTTCTGGATTTATTGTTTTATTACCAAACGGCAACCTAATCTAATCAGATTGAAAGATTTAAAAGTGTTATTTTGATCGCAAAATGAAAGATAAATATTTTAATTTGAAAGTTTAAATAAAAGGATAGCGAGGAGAATGAGTTGAGTTATGTAAAGTCCGTATCGGGCAGTGACTACCGCTTCCTTGTGCGGGGCGGGATGCTTTACCATACTTGCCCCTGGTTGAATCTGTTAAATGGACCCCTCATGTTCAAGCGTCGTTATGTAACATTGCTTCCCCTTTTTGTGTTGCTTGCCGCCTGTAGCAGCAAGCCAAAACCTACTGAGACTGAAACGACCACCGGAACGCCGTCTGGCGGCTTCCTGCTTGAGCCGCAGCACAATGTGATGCAGATGGGCGGTGACTTCGCCAATAACCCGAATGCCCAGCAGTTCATCGACAAAATGGTGAACAAACACGGTTTCAATCGTCAGCAGTTGCAGGAAATTCTCTCCCAGGCGAAACGTCTGGATTCGGTACTGCGGCTGATGGATAACCAGGCACCAACCACATCGGTGAAGCCGCCATCAGGTCCGAACGGCGCATGGCTGCGTTATCGCAAAAAATTTATTACGCCGGACAACGTGCAAAACGGCGTGGTTTTCTGGAATCAGTATGAAGATGCGCTGAATCGCGCATGGCAAGTGTATGGCGTACCGCCAGAAATTATCGTCGGGATTATCGGCGTTGAAACCCGCTGGGGACGCGTGATGGGGAAAACTCGCATCCTCGATGCGCTGGCAACGCTGTCATTTAACTACCCACGCCGCGCGGAGTATTTCTCTGGCGAGCTGGAAACCTTCCTGCTGATGGCGCGCGACGAGCAGGACGATCCGCTCAATCTGAAAGGTTCCTTTGCCGGGGCGATGGGCTACGGACAGTTTATGCCGTCGTCTTACAAACAATATGCGGTAGATTTCAGCGGCGACGGGCATATCAACCTGTGGGATCCGGTTGATGCCATTGGTAGTGTGGCGAACTATTTCAAAGCGCACGGCTGGGTGAAAGGTGATCAGGTTGCGGTGATGGCAAACGGTCAGGCTCCAGGCTTGCCAAATGGCTTCAAAACCAGGTACAGCATTTCACAACTTGCCGCGGCAGGTTTAACGCCACAGCAGCCGCTGGGCAACCATCAACAAGCCAGCCTGCTGCGTCTGGATGTTGGAACAGGTTACCAGTACTGGTACGGTCTGCCGAACTTCTACACCATTACCCGTTATAACCACAGCACCCATTACGCAATGGCGGTCTGGCAGTTAGGACAAGCCGTGGCGCTGGCGCGCGTGCAGTAACTATTTGCAAGAGGGGGGCGTGAGCTTCCCTCTGGCTAATCAGCTTTTTTCTGAATCCTCCTCGTAAAATTGCAACGCCAACACCATCTTCCTGACGAAAGTGCTATCTTGTCCGGCATAAATTTTTGACTGACAGAGGTTGTGATGACTGACAGTGAACTGATGCAGTTAAGCGAACAGGTTGGGCAGGCGCTGAAAGCCCGTGGCGCAACCGTAACAACTGCTGAGTCTTGTACCGGTGGTTGGGTAGCGAAAGTGATTACCGATATTGCCGGTAGCTCCGCCTGGTTTGAACGCGGATTTGTCACCTACAGTAACGAAGCCAAAGCGCAAATGATCGGCGTACGTGAAGAGACGCTGGCGCAGCATGGCGCGGTGAGCGAGCCTGTCGTGGTGGAAATGGCGATAGGCGCACTGAAAGCGGCTCGTGCTGATTATGCCGTGTCTATTAGTGGTATCGCCGGGCCGGATGGCGGCAGTGAAGAGAAGCCTGTCGGCACCGTCTGGTTTGCTTTTGCCACCGCCCGCGGCGAAGGTATTACCCGCCGGGAATGCTTCAGCGGTGACCGTGATGCGGTGCGTCGTCAGGCTACTGCGTATGCATTGCAGACCTTGTGGCAACAATTTCTACAAAACACTTGATACTGTATGAGCATACAGTATAATTGCTTCAACAGAACATATTGACTATCCGGTATTACCCGGCATGACAGGAGTAAAAATGGCTATCGACGAAAACAAACAGAAAGCGTTGGCGGCAGCACTGGGCCAGATTGAGAAACAATTTGGTAAAGGCTCCATCATGCGCCTGGGTGAAGACCGTTCCATGGATGTGGAAACCATCTCTACCGGTTCGCTTTCACTGGATATCGCGCTTGGGGCAGGTGGTCTGCCGATGGGCCGTATCGTCGAAATCTACGGACCGGAATCTTCCGGTAAAACCACGCTGACGTTGCAGGTGATCGCCGCAGCCCAGCGCGAAGGTAAAACTTGTGCGTTTATCGATGCTGAACACGCGCTGGACCCAATCTACGCACGTAAACTGGGCGTCGATATCGACAACCTGCTGTGCTCCCAGCCGGACACCGGCGAGCAGGCACTGGAAATCTGTGACGCCCTGGCGCGTTCTGGCGCAGTAGACGTTATCGTCGTTGACTCCGTGGCGGCACTGACGCCGAAAGCGGAAATCGAAGGCGAAATCGGCGACTCTCACATGGGCCTTGCGGCACGTATGATGAGCCAGGCGATGCGTAAGCTGGCGGGTAACCTGAAGCAGTCCAACACGCTGCTGATCTTCATCAACCAGATCCGTATGAAAATTGGTGTGATGTTCGGTAACCCGGAAACCACTACCGGTGGTAACGCGCTGAAATTCTACGCCTCTGTTCGTCTCGACATCCGTCGTATCGGCGCGGTGAAAGAGGGCGAAAACGTGGTGGGTAGCGAAACCCGCGTGAAAGTGGTGAAGAACAAAATCGCTGCGCCGTTTAAACAGGCTGAATTCCAGATCCTCTACGGCGAAGGTATCAACTTCTACGGCGAGCTGGTTGACCTGGGCGTGAAAGAGAAGCTGATCGAGAAAGCAGGCGCGTGGTACAGCTACAAAGGTGAGAAGATCGGTCAGGGTAAAGCGAATGCGACTGCCTGGCTGAAAGATAACCCGGAAACCGCGAAAGAGATCGAGAAGAAAGTACGTGAGTTGCTGCTGAGCAACCCGAACTCAACGCCGGATTTCTCTGTAGATGACAGCGAAGGCGTAGCAGAAACTAACGAAGATTTTTAATCGTCTTGTTTGATACACAAGGGTCGCATCTGCGGCCCTTTTGCTTTTTTAAGTTGTAAGGATATGCCATGACAGAATCAACATCCCGTCGCCCGGCATATGCTCGCCTGTTGGATCGTGCGGTACGCATTCTGGCGGTGCGCGATCACAGTGAGCAAGAACTGCGACGTAAACTCGCGGCACCGATTATGGGCAAAAATGGCCCGGAAGAGATTGATGCCACGGCAGAAGATTACGAGCGCGTTATTGCCTGGTGCCATGAACATGGCTATCTTGATGACAGCCGATTTGTTGCGCGCTTTATCGCCAGCCGTAGCCGCAAAGGTTATGGACCTGCGCGTATTCGTCAGGAACTGAATCAGAAAGGTATTTCCCGCGAAGCGACAGAAAAAGCGATGCGTGAATGTGACATCGACTGGTGCGCACTGGCGCGCGATCAGGCGACGCGAAAATATGGCGAACCTTTGCCAACTGTCTTTTCAGAAAAAGTTAAGATCCAGCGTTTTCTGCTTTATCGTGGCTATCTGATGGAAGATATCCAGGATATTTGGCGAAATTTTGCCGACTGAACGCATACGGGATTTTACTTCCCAGTCAAGAAAACTTATCTTATTCCCACTTTTCAGTTACCAGCCGGGCGGTTAACGACACGCAACGGCTGGTAGCGATATTTCGTTAGCTTGATTTCAGGATAATTATGAGCAAGAGCACCGCTGAGATCCGTCAGGCGTTTCTCGACTTTTTCCATAGTAAGGGACATCAGGTAGTTGCCAGCAGCTCCCTGGTACCCCATAACGACCCAACTTTGTTGTTTACCAACGCCGGGATGAACCAGTTCAAGGATGTGTTCCTTGGGCTCGACAAGCGTAATTATTCCCGCGCTACCACTTCCCAACGCTGCGTGCGTGCGGGTGGTAAACACAACGACCTGGAAAACGTCGGTTACACCGCGCGTCACCATACCTTCTTCGAAATGCTGGGCAACTTCAGCTTCGGCGACTATTTCAAACACGATGCCATTCAGTTTGCATGGGAACTGCTGACCAGTGAAAAATGGTTTGCCCTGCCGAAAGAGCGTCTGTGGGTTACCGTCTATGAAAGCGACGACGAAGCCTACGAAATCTGGGAAAAAGAAGTAGGGATCCCGCGCGAACGTATTATTCGCATCGGCGATAACAAAGGTGCGCCATACGCATCTGACAACTTCTGGCAGATGGGTGACACTGGTCCGTGCGGCCCGTGCACCGAAATCTTCTACGATCACGGCGACCACATTTGGGGTGGCCCTCCGGGAAGTCCGGAAGAAGACGGCGACCGCTACATTGAGATCTGGAACATCGTCTTCATGCAGTTCAACCGCCAGGCCGATGGCACGATGGAACCGCTGCCGAAGCCGTCTGTAGATACCGGTATGGGTCTGGAGCGTATTGCTGCGGTGCTGCAACACGTTAACTCTAACTATGACATCGACCTGTTCCGCACGTTGATCCAGGCGGTAGCGAAAGTCACTGGCGCGACCGATCTGAGCAATAAATCGCTGCGCGTAATCGCAGACCACATTCGTTCTTGTGCGTTCCTGATCGCGGATGGCGTAATGCCGTCCAATGAAAACCGTGGTTATGTACTGCGTCGTATCATTCGTCGCGCAGTGCGTCACGGTAATATGCTCGGCGCGAAAGAAACCTTCTTCTACAAACTGGTTGGTCCGCTGATCGACGTTATGGGCTCTGCGGGTGAAGACCTGAAACGCCAGCAGGCGCAGGTTGAGCAGGTGCTGAAGACTGAAGAAGAGCAGTTTGCCCGTACTCTGGAGCGCGGTCTGGCGCTGCTGGACGAAGAGCTGGCAAAACTTTCTGGTGATACGCTGGATGGTGAAACGGCTTTCCGTCTGTACGACACCTATGGCTTCCCGGTTGACCTGACGGCTGATGTTTGTCGTGAGCGCAACATCAAAGTTGACGAAGCTGGATTTGAAGCAGCAATGGAAGAGCAGCGTCGTCGTGCGCGCGAAGCCAGCGGCTTTGGTGCCGATTACAACGCAATGATCCGTGTTGACAGTGCATCTGAATTTAAAGGCTATGACCATCTGGAACTGAACGGCAAAGTGACCGCGCTGTTTGTTGATGGTAAAGCGGTTGATGCCATCAATGCAGGCCAGGAAGCTGTGGTCGTGCTGGATCAAACGCCATTCTATGCGGAATCCGGCGGTCAGGTTGGTGATAAAGGCGAACTGAAAGGCGCTAACTTCTCCTTTGCGGTGGAAGATACGCAGAAATACGGCCAGGCGATTGGTCACATCGGTAAACTTGCTGCGGGTTCTCTGAAAGTGGGCGACGCGGTGCAGGCTGATGTTGATGAAGCTCGTCGCGCCCGTATTCGTCTGAATCACTCCGCAACGCACCTGATGCACGCGGCGCTGCGCCAGGTTCTGGGTACTCATGTATCGCAGAAAGGTTCACTGGTTAACGACAAAGTGCTGCGCTTCGACTTCTCACACAACGAAGCGATGAAACCAGAAGAGATTCGTGCGGTCGAAGACCTGGTGAACGCACAGATTCGCCGTAACTTGCCGATTGAAACCAACATCATGGATCTCGAAGCGGCGAAAGCGAAAGGTGCGATGGCGCTGTTCGGCGAGAAGTATGATGAGCGCGTACGCGTGCTGAGCATGGGCGATTTCTCCACCGAGCTGTGTGGCGGTACTCACGCCAGCCGCACTGGTGATATTGGTCTGTTCCGCATCATCTCTGAATCGGGTACTGCTGCAGGCGTTCGTCGTATCGAAGCGGTAACCGGAGAGGGCGCTATCGCCACCGTTCATGCAGACAGTGATCGCTTAAGCGAAGTCGCGCATCTGCTGAAAGGCGATAGCAATAATCTGGCTGATAAAGTGCGTTCAGTACTGGAACGTACGCGTCAGCTGGAAAAAGAGTTACAACAGCTTAAAGAACAAGCTGCCGCACAGGAGAGCGCAAATCTTTCCAGTAAGGCAATTGATGTTAATGGTGTTAAGCTGTTGGTTAGCGAGCTTAGCGGTGTTGAGCCGAAAATGTTGCGTACCATGGTTGACGATTTAAAAAATCAGCTGGGGTCGACAATTATCGTGCTGGCAACGGTAGTCGAAGGTAAGGTTTCTCTGATTGCAGGCGTATCTAAGGACGTCACAGATCGTGTGAAAGCAGGGGAACTGATTGGTATGGTCGCTCAGCAGGTGGGCGGCAAGGGTGGTGGACGTCCTGACATGGCGCAAGCCGGTGGTACGGATGCTGCGGCCTTACCTGCAGCGTTAGCCAGTGTGAAAGGCTGGGTCAGCGCGAAATTGCAATAATATAAGCGTCAGGCAATGCCGTGGACTCGCTTCACGGCATTCGCATTAACGCTATCGACAACGATAAAGTCAGGTTGAAGTTGTGTATATCGGCTAAACTTAGGTTTAACAGAATGTAATGCCATGACTGCTTAGATGTAATGTGTTTGTCATTGCTTACTTTTTGGCGTTATATGATGGATAATGCCGGGATACAGAGAGACCCGACTCTTTTAATCTTTCAAGGAGCAAAGAATGCTGATTCTGACTCGTCGAGTTGGTGAGACCCTCATGATTGGGGATGAGGTCACCGTGACAGTTTTAGGGGTAAAGGGCAACCAGGTACGTATTGGCGTAAATGCCCCGAAGGAAGTTTCTGTTCACCGTGAAGAGATCTACCAGCGTATCCAGGCTGAAAAATCCCAGCAGTCCAGTTACTAATCTTTCCGCGTCTCATCTTTATCGGTGAGACGCACCCTCAAAATTTCTCTTTCACTCCATTGTCTTTTCGCTTTATTCCCGTTCATTCAACTTAAGTCTCCATTTTTTTGCATTACTGCTATCTGTCAGACCTCCGTTTTTCTGTTGATAAAACACTCTTTTTGACGTTTTTACAGACTAATTGAGCGTGAAGTGTGCAAACGATAAAAGTGTGGGAAAAATTGTTTGACTTATAAGTCTCAGAAAGTAATATGTGCGCCACGCAGCGACGATGAGCGATAAACAAGTTCTTCGAAGCACTCGTAAGAGGCGTGTGGTGAGGTGGCCGAGAGGCTGAAGGCGCTCCCCTGCTAAGGGAGTATGCGGTCAAAAGCTGCATCCGGGGTTCGAATCCCCGCCTCACCGCCATTTGCATCCGTAGCTCAGCTGGATAGAGTACTCGGCTACGAACCGAGCGGTCGGAGGTTCGAATCCTCCCGGATGCACCATCTCTTACTTGATACGGCTTTAGTGGCGGTATCAAAAAATCTGCAGTAAAGTAAGTTTCCCGATGCATCCGTAGCTCAGCTGGATAGAGTACTCGGCTACGAACCGAGCGGTCGGAGGTTCGAATCCTCCCGGATGCACCATCTCTTACTTGATATGGCTTTAGTAGCGGTATCAATATCAGCAGTAAAATAAATTTCCCGATGCATCCGTAGCTCAGCTGGATAGAGTACTCGGCTACGAACCGAGCGGTCGGAGGTTCGAATCCTCCCGGATGCACCATCTCTTACTTGATATGGCTTTAGTA